>JBEBJC010000244.1:0-10004 GCA_040080105.1 Myxococcota bacterium | reverse complement strand
CCTCGAGACCGACCCCCACGGCGCGTTGGTCGGCGCGACCTCCGCCGCGTACGGCGACGTGCTGGTCGCGCCCGGCGATCCGGACGGCTCGCTGCTGATGCGCAAGCTCGACGGCACGATGGCCGGTGACGAAGGCGGGCCGATGCCCCCCACCTCCGCGCTCGACCCGGCGCGGCTCGAGGTGGTGCGCGGGTGGATCGAGGCCGGCGCCGACGCGGTGTGCGACACCACCACCGACCCGACGGTGCAGCTGTACCACCCCGACGGGTGGGCGGCGCCCGAGCTGCACGGCCTGGCGGCGAAGCTCCAGCAAGACGACTGCCGGTCGTGCCACGGCGAAGACCTCGGCCCCGACGGCGGCACGGTGGGGATCAGCTGCGGCTCGTGCCACGACGCGGTCACCCCGGACTGGGCCACCACCTGTACGTTCTGCCACGGCGACCCGGCCGAAGGCTCGGGCGCTCCCCCGCAGGACATCGACGACGTGGACGACCCGGCGGCGACGAGCTTCCCGCAGCACCTGGCGCACGTGCAGCAGACCGAGCTCCACGTGGCCTGGGGGTGCGAGCAGTGCCACGCCGAGCCCAGCTCCGCGCTCGACCCTGGGCACGTGTTCGTCGACGACGACACCGCGGGCGTGGCCGAGGTCACGTTCGACGGGGGCATCGCGGCCGGCGGGGACTACGACGGCGCGGCCTGCGGCGTGTACTGCCACACCGACGGCAAGGGCACGCCGGTCGCGCCGGTGCCCGACGTGATCTGCGGCGCGTGCCACTCGGTGAAGGCGAGCCTGTCGAAGTTGTCCGGCCGCCACCTCGACCACCTGTCCCAGGACGACCTCGGCGGGATCACCTGCGTCGCGTGCCACGACACCGCGCTGGTCGACCCCGAGTACGTGATCGACCCGGCGAAGCTCGACCAGCACGTCGACGGCGCGGTCCAGGTCGTGGTCCCGGCCGGGATGGCGTTCGACGGCGCCGGGTGCACCGGCACGTGCCACGAGCACGCCCACCTCGCGCCCGACAACCAGTGGTTCAGCCAGTGACCGGGTAAGATGCCGAGGTGACGGGCGAACGGCGAGCGCTGGAGCGCGCGGCGGGTGGGGTCGTGGACGCGATCGCGCTCGCGCTCACCTGGCTCGCGGTGGTGGCGGCGCGCGAGCGGCTCGGCGCCCCGTGGTTCCCACCGCTGCCGCTCGGGGTCTCGGCCCCGCTCGGGTGGCTGATCGTGCCGCTGTGGCTCGCGGTGGTGGGGCGGACCGGCGGCTCGCTCCCCCGCGGGGTGGCCGTCGCGACGGGCATGGCCGCCCTCGGCCTGTTCCTCGCCCGGATCGAGGTGAACCGAACCCTGCTCGTCGGGTTCGCGCTCGCGAGCGGACCGGCGCTGATCGGCGCGCGGGCCGCCACCGCGGCGGTCGCCCGGCGGTGGGCGGCGCCGCGCCGGGTGGTGGTGGTCGGCCCGGCCGAGGCCGCGGCGGTGGTGTCGCGCGCGCTCGCGGCCCAGGGCGCGGCGGCGGAGTCGTGCCGGCCCGAGCTGCTCCTGGCCGAGCTCACCGGCACCCCGGCCGACGAGGTGGTGGTCGCGGGCCTGCCCGACGCCGAGACCCTGGCGGCGGTGTCGAGCGCGGCCGACGCGCTGGGCCTGCCGTGGTCGCTCGACGCGAGCTTCGTCGGGCCGCGGGTCGCCACCGCCGAGCTCACCGACGCCGACGGCTACCCGTTGCTCACGTTGCGCGCGGCGTCCGACTCCGCGCCCGACCTGTGGCTGAAGCGCACGTTCGACGGGCTCGGGGCGCTGGTCGGCCTCGCGGTGGTCGCCGTCCCCCTGGTCGTCCTGGCGGCCGCGATCCGCGCCGCGGACGGCGGCCCCGCGCTGTTCCGCCAGACCCGGATCGGTCGGTACGGCCGCCCGTTCACGATGTACAAGCTGCGGACCATGGTGTCGGACGCCGAGCAGCGGCGGGCCTCGCTCGAGCCGCACAACCCGATCGCCGGCCCGGCGTTCAAGCTCCCCCGCGATCCTCGGGTGACCCGGATCGGCGCGGTGCTGCGCCGGTGGTCGGTCGACGAGCTCCCGCAGCTGCTGAACGTGCTCCGGGGCGAGATGAGCCTGGTCGGCCCGCGCCCCCCGCTGCCGGACGAGGTCGCCCGGTACGAGCCGTGGCAGCGGCGCCGGCTGTCGGTGCGCCCCGGGCTCACCGGGTTGTGGCAGGTGTCCGGCCGGGCGGATCTGCCGTTCGACCAGTGGATTCAGCTCGACCTGCAGTACGTCGACTCGTGGAGCCTGTGGCTCGACGCCCGGCTGCTCGCGCGCACGGTCCCGGCGGTGGTGCGGGGGACCGGCGCGCGGTGACGCCGGCCGGGATAACTGGCGGCGCATGAAGAACGAGTGGCCGGAGCCAGGATCCCCCGAAGAGATGACCGCGTTCGCCGCGCTGTCGCGCCAGGTCAGCGAGCTGTACCACACGCTCGCGCACGACTCGCGACAGCCGCAGACCGTGGTGATCGTCCCGTCGCTGTCGATGGACCCGCGCGAGCTCGCGAAGGTCACCGGGTTCTACCACTACGAAGAGCGCCAGCTGGTCAACCTGATGTTGCTGCGCCAGCCGCACACCAAGGTGATCTACGTCACGAGCCAGCAGCTCGACCCGGTGGTGGTCGACTACTACCTGTCGCTGCTGCCCGGGATCCCGCCGAACCACGCGCGCCGCCGGCTGGTGATGCTCGACTGCAACGATCGGTCGACCAAGCCGCTGTCCGAGAAGATCCTGGTGCGCCCCCGGCTGCTCGAGCGGATCCGCAGCGAGATCCTCGATCCGGCCCGGGCGCACATCGTGTGCTTCAACTCCTCTCCGTGGGAGCGCACGCTGTCGGTGCGGCTCGGCATCCCGCTGCACTCGGTCGACCCGAACCTCGCCCACCTCGGCACCAAGTCCGGGTGCCGCCAGACGTTCCGCGAGGCCGGGGTCCCCCTGCCGTTCGGGTTCGAGTCGCTGACCACTCCCGAGGACATGGCGGAGGCGCTCGCCGCGGTGAAGAAGCACGACCCCGGCGCGCGGCGGGCGGTGGTGAAGCTCAACGAGGGGTTCTCGGGCGAGGGCAACGCGGTGTTCAAGTTCGGCGACCTCGACGCCGCCGCCCCCGAGGCCGAGAACGCCCGCCGGATCCTCGATCTCCTGCCGACCGAGCTCCGGTTCGAGGCGCCGTACGAGACGTGGGACGGGTTCTCGTCGAAGTACCGCGAGATGCAGGGCATCGTGGAGGCGTTCGTCGAGGGTGAGGTCAAGACCAGCCCGTCGGTGCAGTGCCGGGTCAACGCGATCGGCGAGCCCCAGGTGATCTCGACCCACGACCAGGTGCTCGGCGGGCCGACCGGCCAGGTGTACCTCGGCTGCTCGTTCCCCGCGGTCGACGACTACCGGCTCGAGATCCAGGCCTCGGGGCACCGGGTGGCGAGCGTGCTCGCCAACAAGGGCGTGATCGGGCGGTTCGGCATCGACTACGTGAGCGTCCACGGGCCGCAGGGGTGGACCCACTACGCGATCGAGGTCAACCTGCGGAAAGGTGGCACCACCCACCCGTTCCTCACGCTGAAGTTCCTCACCGGGGGCACCTACAACCTCGACGACGGGCTGTTCTACAGCCAGTCGGGGCGTCCGAAGTACTACTACGCGACCGACACGGTGCAGTCCGAGGCGTACAAGGGGCTGCGCGCCGAAGACCTGATCGACATCGCGGTGTACCACGACATGCACTTCCACGGCCCGACCGAGCGCGGGGTGGTGTTCCACCTGATCGGCGCGCTGTCCGAGTTCGGCAAGCTCGGGATCGTCGCGATCGGCGACAATCCGCAGCAGGCGCGGTTCCTGTACAAGCAGGCGCTGCAGGTGCTCGACGAGGAGACGGGTCCGAGGCGTACCCGCGGCTGAAGGGACAGTCGCTCGACCGACCGCGAGGGATATGGGACAGTCTCGGCGGAGGCGACTTGGCGAACGGTGACGACGACGGGCGCGACTTCGGACGGTGGTGGATCCCGATCGCAGGGCTGGCGATCGTCACCCTGCTCGCGTGGGTGACTCAGCTCGCGTGGACCAGCCACTCGCGCGGGACGTCGTGGACCGAGCTCAAGGACCTCGTGGCCACCGACCAAATCGAAGAAGTCGTGTTCGACGGCGACTGGGTGCGGGCGGAGAAGCGGGGCGAGGTCCAGCCGAAGACGATCCAGGTCGTCCGGGTGAACGACGACCAGTTCCTGACCCTGCTCGAGCAGCACAAGGTCCCGTACCGGGCGGTGCAGCCGAACCCGTGCGCCCAGGGCAGCGTGCCGTGGCTGCTGCTCCCGGCGCTGATGATCGTGGTGTTCTGGGTGTTGCTCACCCGCCAGGCCGGCCCGACCCGCGGGGTCGCCGCGTTCGGCCGCTCGAGCGCGAGCATGGCCCCCGAAGAGGGCACGGGCGTCACCTTCGCCGACGTGGCCGGGGTCGAGGAGGCAGCGGAGGAGCTGCAGGAGGTCATCGCGTTCCTGAAGACCCCCGAGAAGTTCACCACCCTCGGCGGCCGCCCCCCGAAGGGGGTGCTGCTGGTCGGCCCCCCAGGCACCGGCAAGACGCTGCTCGCCCGCGCGGTCGCCGGCGAGGCGGGCGTGCCGTTCTTCAGCATCTCGGGCTCGGCGTTCGTCGAGATGTTCGTGGGCGTTGGCGCGGCGCGGGTGCGCGACCTGTTCAAGAACGCGCTCGAACACGCGCCGTGCATCATCTTCATCGACGAGCTCGACGCGGTGGGCAAGGCGCGCGGCGTCGCCGGCCCCGCGGGCAACGAGGAGCGCGAGCAGACGCTGAACCAGCTGCTGGTCGAGCTCGACGGGTTCGACAACCGCAAGGGGATCATCGTGATGGCGGCGACGAACCGCCCCGAGATCCTCGATCCGGCGCTGCTGCGCGCCGGCCGGTTCGACCGCCAGGTGCTGGTCGATCGCCCCGACGTGCGCGGCCGGGCGGCGATCCTCGCGGTGCACGCGAAGAAGCTGAAGCTCGACCCAGGGGTGGTGCTCGAGGACATCGCGAAGCTCACGCCGGGGTTCGCCGGCGCCGACCTGTCGAACGCGCTGAACGAGGCGGCGCTGCTCGCCGCCCGGCGCGAGCACGACGCGATCAGCCGCGACGACATCGAAGACGCGATCGAGCGGGTGATCGCCGGGCTCGAGAAGAAGAACCGGCGGCTGTCCGAGCGCGAGAAGAAGACGGTCGCGTACCACGAGTGTGGCCACGCGATCTGCGCCGCAGCCAGCCCGGGGGCCGACCCGGTGAAGAAGATCAGCATCATTCCGCGCGGCATCGCGGCGCTCGGGTACACGATCCAGCTGCCGCTCGAAGACCGGTACCTGATGAGCAAGGCCGAGCTGCTGAACCGGATCACGATCCTGTACGGCGGCCGCGCGGCCGAAGAGCTGGTGTTCGGCGACGTGACCACCGGCGCGTACGACGACATCCGCAAGGCGACCGATCTCGCCCGCCGGATGGTCACCGAATCCGGGATGTCCCCGTCGATCGGGGCGGTCGACTACGTGGGAGAGGCGCGGGCGAACCCGTTCGGCATCGGCCCGTCGCGCTCGGGCTTCGCCGACGCGAGCCCCGAGACCGCGATGCAGATCGAGCGCGAGGTCCACCGGTTCCTCGACGACTGCCACAAGCGGGCGCGCGAGATGCTGAAGGCGAACCTGCCGGTGCTCGAGGAGATGTCGCAGAACCTGCTCGAGCGCGAGGTGCTCGACGGCGACGCGATGGAGATGTTCCTGTCGCGGGTCACCCAGGGCGACGAGCTGGCCGAGCCCCCGACCGCCGAGCTGCTCGTCACCTGAGTCGCGGCGATCGTCGATGGACGACGTCGCGCACGGCAGGCAGGTCGGCTCACTGGCCGGGCACCAGAACGTACATTCTGTTCACGGAACGCACGTTCGGTTACGCTCTCCCCTTCGGAGGGAGGGGGGGATGACCGACGTCGACACCGTGGTGATCGGATCCGGGATCGGGGGGCTCACCGCCGCGCTGGCGCTCGCGCGCGCCGGGGAGCGGGTGCTGGTGGTCGAGCAGCACTACCTGCCCGGCGGGTGGTGCCACAGCTTCGACCTCGAGGGGTACACGTTCTCCCCCGGGGTGCACTACATCGGCGACCTCGCCCCGGGCGGCCGCCTGCGCGCGGTGTTCGAGGGGCTCGGGGTGGCGAACGAGCTGCCGTTCCTGGAGCTGAACCCCGACGGGTTCGACCACGTGCGGATCGACCAACCCGGCGGCGCGCCGTTCACCTTCGACATCCCGCGCGGCAAGGATCGGTTCGCCGAGCGGCTCGCGGCCCGGTTCCCCCGCGACGCCGACGGGATCCGCCGGTTCCTCGACCTGCTCGCGGCGATGAGCCGAGAGCTCGCGGGCGGGCTGCGGGTCGACGGGGTGAAGTCCGCGCTCACGTTGCCGTTCAAGATCCCGACGCTCGCCCGGTACGGCCTGCGCCCGCTGTCGTCGATGGTGCAGCGGTTCGTGTCCGACCCGCTCGCGCGGGCGGTGCTCACGGTGCAGGCCGGAGACCACGGGATGCCCCCGTCGCGGTGCCCGACCGCGCTGCACGCCGCGGTGGTCGCGCACTACTTCGACGGCGGCTACTACCCCAAGGGCGGCGCCCGCAGCCTGCCGAAGGCGTTCGTGCGCGCGCTCAAGCGGCACGGCGGCGAGATCCGGGTCCGCGCCCGGGTCGACCGGATCCTGGTCGAGGGCGGCCGCGCGCTCGGGGTCCGCCTCGCCGACGGCACCGAGATCCGCGCGCGGCGGGTGGTGTCGAACGCGGACCCCCACGCCACGTTCTCGTGTGTCGCGCCGGAGCACCTGCCGCGCCGGGTGGCGCGCGCGCTCGACCGCACGCCGTACTCGATCTCGGCGATCTCGTTGTTCCTCGCGGCGGAGGTCGATCCGCGGTCGCTCGGCCTCGACAGCGGCAACGTGTGGTCCCTCACGAGCCCGGACGTGGAGGAGACCTATCGGTACGCCGCCGATCCCGACCCGCTGGCCCGCGGCCCGGTCCCTGGCGCGTTCCTCACCACCACCACCTGCAAGGACCCGGGCAAGCGCCGAGACGGCGTCGCGACGTTCGAGTCGTTCACCTTCGTGTCGAGCGCGGCGTTCGATCGGTTCGCCCGCAGTGAACACGGCGACCGCGAGCCCGGGTACGAGGCGCTGAAGGGCGCGCTCGCCGACCGGATCCTGGACCGGATCGACACCATCGCCCCCGGGCTGCGCGAGCGCCTGGTGTTCCAGGCGGTCGGCACCCCGCTCACCAACCGGTTCTACGTCGGCTCGACCCGGGGCAACCTGTACGGGATCGAGAAGAACACGCGCCAGATCGGGCCGTTCGGCTACCCGATCCGGACCGGGATCGACGGCCTGTTCATGTGCGGCGCCTCCACCCTCGGGCACGGGGTGGCCGGGGCGAGCTTCTCCGGGCTCGCCGTCGCGCGGGCGGCGCTCGGGGTGAGCACCTCCGAGCTGTTGACCGCGACCGGCCAGTCGCTGTCGATCTCCCCGTGTGAGCCCGCCCGGGAGGCCGCCCTCCATGTCGCGTGAGCCGCCCGAGCCGGTGACGGTGCGCGAGCTGCGGCGGGGTCAGATTGTCGCGGCAGCCCGCGCGATCGTGGCCGAGCGCGGGCTCGACGCGCTCACGTTCTCCGCGCTGGAGGAGCGCCTGTCGTTCTCCCGCGGGGCGATCACCTGGCACTTCCGCGACAAGCGCGACCTGGTGCACGCGGTGCTCGAAGACGCGATCGACCAGATCGACGCCGACACCCACGCGGCCGCGAAGGCCGAGCCCGACCTGTCGGCGCGCCTGCGGGCGGTGATCCGGCGGATGACGACCGGCTGGCTGTCGTCGAACGCCGGCGCCACCCTGGTGGCGTTCTGGGGCACCCTCGGCAGCGACGTCGACGCCGCCGGGAAGAACGTCGCGTTGTACCGGCGGTACCGCGCCTACTCCACCGAGCTGGTCCGTCTCGGGCAGCAGCGGGGGGAGTTCGCGCCCGAGGTGGACCCCGACGCGATGGGGGCGGTGATCGTGGGGATGGTCCAGGGCGTGGCGCTCCAAGCCCTGTTCGACCCCGGCGCGGTGCCGCTCGATCGCGCGATCGAGGCGGCGGCGGACGCGGTCCTGGCGAGGTTGTGCCGGTGACCGGTCAGCAGAGCGGCAGCTCCCGCCGGCGGGTCCCCAGCGCGGCCAGCGCGTTCGCCACCGCCGGCGCGATCGGAGGCACGCCGACCTCGCCCGCGCCGCCGATCGGGCCGCCGCTGTCCACGATCGACACCGTGACCCGCGGCGACTCGGCCAGCCGCACCATCCGGTAGTCGTGGAAGTTCGACTGCACCACCCCGCCGTTCGCGAGGTCGATCTTGCCGTACAGCGCGGCGGTGAGCCCGAACACCACACCGCCCTGGATCTGCGCCTCGACCGAGTCGGGGTTGACCGCGATCCCGCAGTCGACCGCGCACCACACCCGGTGCACCCGCGGGGTGGCCCCGTCGAGCGACACCTCGGCCACCTGCGCCACCACCGAGCCGAACGACGCGACCAGCGCCACCCCGAGCGCCCGGCCGCCCGCCGGGGTGCCGCGCCAGCCCGCGAGCTCGGCCGCGCGCTCGAGCACCCCGCGCGCCCGGCGCGCCTCCGGGTGGTCCGACCGGGCGAGCAGCCCGAGCCGCACGTCGACCGGGTCGCGCCCCGCCGCCCGCGCGAGCTCGTCGACGAACGACTCCACGAAGAACGCGTGGTTCGAGTGCTCCACGCTGCGCCAGTACGCGAACGGCACGAACTGCTCCGCGTCCGCCCGCCGCACGTCGACGTTCGGGATGCCGTACAGCGCGGGCACCGACGCCTCGGGCTCCTCGGCCCGCCCGTAGAACCGCCCCTCCCACGCGCGGGGGAGGCCGTCGTCGCCGTTCGCCCCGCGGAGCCGCGCGACCGTCAGCGGCCGGTACCGCCCGGCGCGCAGATCCTCCTCGCGCGACCAGGTGAGCTTCACCGGCAGGCCGGTGGCGCGGAACACCTCGAGCGTCTCGGTGAGCCAGTTGTAGCCGTCGGCGCCGCCGGCCATCCCGACCCGCCGCCCGAACCCGCCCCCCATCACCTTCGGGTGCACCACGACCTCGTCCGGGGAGAGATCGAGCCGGTCGGCCACGTGGGCCCGGGCTCCGAGCGGGTCCTGGGTCCCCAACGCGACGTGTACGAGCCCGTCGGCGCGCCACACCGCCGCTGCGAGCGGCTCCATCCCGGCGTGCGCCAGGTACGGCACCAGGTACTCCGCGGTCACCGCCTCACCGGTGAGCGGCTCGCCGCGCTGCAGCACCACGTCGAGCTCGCCGTCGCGCGCCGGATCGATCGCCGCCCGCTGCTCGGCCACCAGCGACGCCGTGCTCGCCTCCGCCTGCGGCAGCACCTCGTGGGTGAACGTGACCGCCCGCGCGGCTTGCTCGGCCCGCCACGGGTTGTCGGCCACCACCGCCACCCCCTCGGGCACCACGTGCACCGACGCGACGCCCCGGCGCGCGAGGATCTCGGCCTCGTTCGTGATCGCGGTCACCGCTGCGCCGATCACCGGGGTGTGCTTGACCGCCGCGTACACCATCCCGGGCAGCTGCACGTCGATGCCGTACTCGGTGGTGGCGAACACCTTGCCCGGCAGGTCCTCGCGCGGCATCCGCTGGCCCACGTACCGGCGGGCGCCGGCCTCGCGGAACGTCGGGACGGCGGGCAACTCGAGCTCGGCCGCGCGCGCCGCGAGCGACCCGTACGACGCCGTGCGACCACTCGCCGCGTGTACGACCCGCCCACTGTCGGTGGTGAGCTCCGACGCCGGCACCGCGAACGACTCGGCCGCCGCCGCCACCAGCACCTCGCGCGCCGCCGCCGCCGCCCACCGCACGCTGCGCCAACCGGTGAACCGGATCGACGCGCTGCCCCCGGTGATCTGCACGT
>JBEBJC010001326.1:0-2103 GCA_040080105.1 Myxococcota bacterium | reverse complement strand
GCGACGCCCCGCCTCGACCGGGCGCCGACCCTGGCGCCGGTGAGGGTGAAGGGACGCCTGCCGGTTCGGCAGCGGCGAGCTGCAGCAGATCGGCGGCCTGGTCGCGCGGGACGTCTCGCGCCGCCTCCGCGGCCCGGCGCGCGCTCCTCTCGGCCACCACCCGCTCGGCGAGCAGGCTCGCCTCGTCGCCCATCACCATCATCGGCAACGACATCAGCGCGAACGCGAACGTCGCGAACACCACCCCGCCGCCCACTGCCCACCGGTACACCGACATGTGACCTCCCGCCCGGACGCTCTCCGGAGTGGGCTTGCGGCTGCACGAACCGGGCCAATGGTACCACCGACTCTTTCACGGAGCCAGACCCGGTGTGCCGACCTCCGGTGTCGGGTCACCTACATCGAACGTCGATCGGGGAGCGGTCGACCGAGGCGGCGCGCCCACCGCTCCCACCGCGGGCTCGGCCCCTCGTCGGCGAGCGCGCGCTCCACCACCTCGTCGAACGGGGTGGGGGACCGCCCGGGGAGGTGGCGCCAGAACCCCTCGTCGGCGGCGACCAGGTCGCTGGTGAGCCCGTCGACCAGCTGTCGCGCCACCCCGGTGTCGGCGCGGGTCACGAACCGCAGCCACCAGCTGGACAGGCGGGGCGTGAGCACCGGGACCGGCACCATCACCGGCCGGAACCCGGACCGGGCGGCGATCCGCTCCAGGATCTGGCGCGCCGTCAGCACCTCGGGGCCGGGCAGGTCGAACGCGGCGGAGCCGACCAGCGGCAGGTCGATCGCCGCGAGCAGCGCCTCGCCCACGTCGTCGATCCCGATCGGCTGGGTCCGGGTGGCGAGCCACCGCGGCAGGACCATCACCGGCAGGCGCAGGGCCAGGTCGCGGCACATCTGCCAGCTCTCGCTGCCGGCGCCGACGATCATCGACGCGCGCAGCTCGACCGTGGAGACGGAGCCTGCCCGCAGCACCTCACCGGTGCGCAGGCGGGCGCGCAGGTGCACCGACGGCTCTCCGGCGGGCCACGGGCCGCCCAGGTACACGATCCGCCGCACGCCGGCCCGCTCGGCCGCGCTCCGGACCCGCTCGGCCGAGGCCTCCTCGCGCGCGATCAGGTCGGGGCCGCGGTGCGCGAGGCTGTGAACCAGGTACACCAGGGCGTCGGCGCCGGTGAGGGCCAGGTCGAGCCCGTCACCCGAGTCCACGTCGAACACGACCCACGGCGCGCCCGGCTCGTCGGGCCGGCCAGCGGCGCGGGTGCCCTGGCGGACCGGGCGGCCCGCGTCGACCAACCGGCGCACCAGGTGGCGCCCCACGAACCCGGAGGCGCCGGCGACCACGATCATCGGTCCTCCGCTACAGCGCGGGCGATCCGGGCGATCGCGTCGACGCTGAACTGGTGCTGCTTGGCTCGGATCAGCGCCCCGCCCCACCGCACGATCCGGTAGCTCGGGCGAGAGAACTTCCGGATCTCGAACGACACGGCGTCGGTGGCCCGGTCCCAGGTGAGCTCGAACCGCTCCTCCCCTGCGAGCACGTGGCCGGGCAACGTGCCGTACGCGAAGCCGACCCGGCGGACCGCGCCGTCGTCGGACGCGATGCGCTCCACCACCCGGCACACGTTGATGGTCCACACGCCGAACGTGCGCGCGGTGAACGCGACCAGCGCCCCGGCCTCCTGGGGCACGTCGACCCGGTGCGGGCGCACCCACCCGAGGTCGAACATCGCCCACCGGCGGACCGCGCGCTCGGCCCGCTCGGCGGCCGCGGCGCCGGCGCCGACCACGCCGCGCGTCACGTCGTGGTCCCACCCGGCGGGCAGGGCGCCCGCGGTCGCGCCCACGTCCGGGTAGGTGAACGGCGCGTGGGCGAGCGCGGCGAGCACGTGCTCGACGCTCGCGTCGGACGGGCGCAGCGCGCGGAAGATGAACGGCGCCGGGAGCGCGAGCGCAGTCACGGACACCCCTCCCTCGAGGGGTAACGAATTCGACGCCGAGGCGAGGCGAGGGAGCGGCGAATTCGAGGTCGATCTCGAAGCCGATCTCGAGGTCGACGTCGGGTTCGGGGGCTCCAGCGCTCTACCGGGGCGGCCGGCGCTCTGG
>JBEBJC010001325.1:0-2111 GCA_040080105.1 Myxococcota bacterium | reverse complement strand
CCCCGGGGGAGCGCTCCATCAGCAGCTTCGCCACGACCACGAACACGATCACGAACGCGACCGCGGCGAGCGACACGGTGGCCGCGACGAACACCACGATCTGCCAGATGGGCACCGACATCCCGGACGGGGGCGGCGCCCGCACCGGGGTGAGCCCGGTGCGCTCCATCTGCTGCTGCATCTGCAGCTGCATCTGCATCTGCTGCATCTGCAGCGCCTGGAGCCGGGCCTGGGTGTTCTGCAGCACCGCCGACGGCACCGGGGTGGCGTGTGCGCCGCTCGGGGTCCCGGAGCTCACCGGCAGCAGGTGGCGCGCGGCCTCGAACACGATCTGGGCGTCCTCGAACTGGAACGGGCCGCGCCCGCCTTCGACGGCGGGCAGCTCCCCCCGAAGCAGCGCGTGGCGCTTCTTGCGCACCTCGATCAACACCGGCCGGCGGAGCCCAGCGCTCGACACCGCGGTGAGCCACGCGGTCGACACCCACGTGCGCGGCGGCGGGTCGGCGATCAGGGCCTCGAGCACCGCCCGGTTCGCCCCGTCGATCCACACCTCGCTCACCTCCTCGTCGAGCCCGCGGATCGCCTCCAGCAGCCGCTGGACGCCGGCGGGCGCGATGTCGGGGCGCGGGGTGAGGTCGAACACCACCCGGCCCTCCAGCCCGGTGAGCGCGCGGGTCAGCCGCAGCCGCGGGTCGAGCGGGGCGTTGATCCGGATCCGCGTCTCGTCGTCCGACACGAACTTCTCGAGCGGGTCGACGCGCTGGCCCTGCCCGAGGTGGTCGATCACCGGCGCGAGCTCGGGCGGCACGTGCTCGAGCAGGTGCTCGTCGAGCGACAGGTACGCCCACGGGTCATCCGACATCGTGGCCGCGGCGGCGCACCGCGGGCACTCCACCGGGACCGGGCTCCGGCCGAGGATCACCTCGCGGTCCGGCCCCGCCTCGTACACCGCCGAGAACTCCTCCCCACACGCGGCGCACTGGTACGGCACCAGCACGGAGTGGATCCGGCCGGCGCCGCAGAAGTTCCGCATCATCGTGATCTGGTTGACCACCGCCTCGGAGCACCGGTAGAAGTAGGCTTCGGTGAACCGGGCCTGCTCCATCATCTGCAGCCAGCCCTTCACCCCGAACGACGAGATCCGGTCGACCTGCGACAGGTCGAACACCACGATCCCGCGCAGCGACTGGCCGAGCTCCGCGCCGCGGAACGACTCGTTGATCCGACCCCGCAGCGAGACCACGGTGGTGTTGCCGACGGGCCGGGTCTCCACCACCGAGTCGCCGGGGGGCAGCCAGTTGCGCGGCACGATCGCCCGGCGCTCGGGCCGCTTGACCAGGTCGGGGGTGGCGGCGGCGCGGGGCCGCGCGGCCTCCGCCTCGGACCGCTCGAACGCGTCGAAGTCGAACGTGAAGTCGCCCCCGCCGGGCGTGCGACCTTCGAAGGCCCGCGCCCAACCCTCGGGCTTGTCTCGCGGGCCCGGGTCGGTGCGGTCGTCGTCGTCACGAGTGGAAGGCATCACGCGCTCCGTCGGCCGAGGGTGCATGCGTCGCGGTCACCGAGCATCCAAGATCGTGTCGTCGGACCTTCCGCCGCCGGTCCTCCCCGTTCGGCGGTTCAGCGGCACGAGGTCGACCACGGTGGGGCGGGTGAAGTCGGTCACCTCCACCACCCCGTCGACGTACCCGTCCAGCCGCACGGTGAACGTGCGCACCCCCGGCGCGTAGTCCTTCTGCGCGATGGTGCAAGGGGTGGCGGCGCAGATCTCGCGGTCCCCCTCGAACACCCGGGCTCCGGTCGGGTTCGAGTCGAAGCTCATGTTCAGCACGTTCGCCGACGACACCCGAGGCGCAGGGCCCGGAGGCGGCGCAGCGGGCGCGACCGGGGCCTGCACCACCGGCGCCGGCGGAGGCGGGGGTGAAGAGTTGCCGCCGATCACCAACAAGATGCCGGCCAAGCTGACCAACCCGAAGGCCGAGACCAGCATCATCAGCATCATCATCAGCACCCAGACCGGCATGCCCCGCTGGGTCGGCTCGGCCGACGGCGCCGGTCGCGGGGTCCGCGCGGGCGGGAGCGGGGGCGGCAGCTTCGGCCGCGCCGCCTCGACC
>JBEBJC010001324.1:0-2111 GCA_040080105.1 Myxococcota bacterium | reverse complement strand
CCCCCGCCGAGCGACGGCGAGCGGCGCGGGAACGCCGGCTTCGACGCGTCGACCCGATGGCTCTGTGGCGGCGATCCGGCCTTCCCGTCCTGCGCTGCGTGCTCGAGCGCGGTGCGGGCGAGGTTGTCCCGGCGCACGCCGGCGTCGCGGAAGTCGGTGTCGGACAGCGCGACCATCGCCGTCTCGTCGGTCACGATCTGGTACTTCGCGCCGATCTGGCCCAACAGCGCTCGGGTCTCGTCCGCCGAACGGTCGCCGCGGTCCCGCGCGAGCTCGGCGTCCTGCACCGCCCGAATCGCCCACAGCCGCTCGAGCTCGGGGTTGTCCAGCGCGACGGCCGGCAGCTCGGCGGTGGTCACATACCGCTGCTCGGTCCCCGACACGCGCCCGGTCAACGTCACGGTCACCGGGCCGGGGCGGTCGTAGTGCCCGAACGCCACCAGCTGCTCTCCCCGGAACACCTTGCCGAGGTAGCCGTCGGTCAGATCGCGGATCCCGTCGCCCTTCACCACCAGGCGGGCGTCGTGCAGCGCGGCGTGACCCATCTTCGACCGGGCGAGCGCGATCTGCCCGTACAGGTCGTCCTCGTTCGACACCCCGGTCGCGAAGCCGCCAGTGGCGTCGGTCATCACGTTCATCAAAGGCCAATTGGCCTGGTTGCCCATGACGAACGCGAACATCCGCACGTCGCGCTCCACCAGCAGGTCGCGGAACTTCTCGGGCTGCACCTCGCCCTCGTTCGCGACCGCGTCGGTGATCAGGACCAGGCTGGTCGCGCGGTCGGGCGACGTGCCGGCCAACGCCGCCTCGAGCCCCCCGTACAGGTTCGTGCCCCCCTCGATCCGCAGGGACTGCACGTGCTGCAGCGCCCGGGTCACCTCGGCCGGGGTCGCCGCGGTCCACCCCACGAGCTCGGTGGCCTGGGACGAGAACGTCACCACCCGGAACCGGTCCTGGGGCCGGAGCTCGGGCAACGCGCGGGTCACCGCCTGCTCGACGGCGTCGACGAGGTGCGCCATGCTGCCGCTCACGTCCACCAGGAACACGGTGTCCACCCCGACCTCGAGCGGCGCCAGGTCCATGCCCGGCGTGACCACCACCATGAACGTGCCCGGGTCGGCGCCCTCGCCGCGGTACGGGATCACGTCGACGCGCCCGGGCTGGTCGTCTGCGACGCGATAGTAGAACACGACGTCGCGCTCGGCGCGGTCGGCCGGCACCACCCCCGTGGCCTTCAGGTGGCCCGGGCCGAGGCGGTCCACCGCCAGGGTCAGCGACGGCATGCGCGCGTCGGTCACCGGCACCGGGCTCTTGACCTCGACGTTCACGGTCAGGTCGCCGCTCGGGCGCGCGCCCGACCAGAACGCGCGTCCCTCGTCGTTGCCGCCGGGCTCTCGGGGGTACACCCACCGCGCCACGCCGGTGTCGATGTCGAGCGGCTGGTAGTACACGAAGCGCACGACGGCGTCGCTGTCGGCGGGGAGGTTCGCGACCGCGAACTCGAATGACCGGAAGCTGTCCTTGGTGGCGAGGGCCGCGTCGGCACCGCGCTGCTGGGCGTCGTCGTACAGCTGGCGCGCCCGATCGACCTGCACGACCTCGCCCCGAATCACCCCGGACGGCGTCTGGACCAGCATCTCGGACAGGCTGGCCTCCTCGGGCAGCGGGAACGTGTAGGTGGCCTCGAGCGCCCGGTCGTTGGGGTTGTGGAACCGCTGGGTGACGGTGGTTCGGGCGAACCCGTTCTCGAGCAGCACGTCCACGCGCTGGTCGAGGCGAGTGATCGCGGACAGGCCAGGCCCGACCGGCACGAGCTCGCCGGTCTCCGCGGACGCGTTCCCGGTGAGGGCGAGGTAGGCGACGAGCGACGGCAGCATAGGTACCTCCGGTGTTCTCCGAAGGTCGCCCCCAGACGTGGGCGCGAGGCGGGCCAGGTGTGACCAGGAGGTGATTCGTCGCAGGAACCGGCGCGGCACGCCATCGGGCGCGCGCGAGTTCGGGACGGTTCGTGGTACACCATCGGGCGCTCACGTCGAGCTCACGACGTAACCGCAGTGGCGCACCCAGGACGAGCACAGGTCTGCGGTCAGCCTGCCCCACGCCTCGCCGAC
>JBEBJC010000243.1:0-10070 GCA_040080105.1 Myxococcota bacterium | reverse complement strand
GGGTGGTCGTGTGATGGGCGGGGACCGGGGTCCCGCGCCCCGCCCGCGCCAACACCATCGCCGCGGGGATCAACAACGCCGCCGACCGCCGGAGCTCCGCGTCGTCGGCGGGCTGGCCCACCGGTGCGAGCCACAGCCGGAACGCCGACAGCCGCACGCCCGAAAGCAGGGTGTTCCGGAAGGTGCCGCTGCCCCCGCCGGGTTGGAGCTGGACCCAGCCATGGTCGGTGCGGGCCCACACCTCGTGCACCCACGCCCGATCGGACTGCACCTCGAGCACGAGCGCGCCCGACGGCAAGATCGGGTCGGGGCCGAGCCCGGCGACGAACGTGTAGGTGCCGCCCGGGAGCTCGCCCTTGGGCCGCTTCGCCGTCACGTCGATCGATACCGGCAAGCCTGGCCAGCGGTCGCGCACCATCAGCCACAGCGTGAGCAGCTGCAGCACCGCGACCAACCCCAGCGCCGACAACAGGAGCAATTCCACTGCTGTCGGATAACACGAGGGCCCCCGCCGCTCGGCCGCCTCGAACGGCGTGATCGCGCCGATGGGGTCCCGTGGCCGATCCGTCGGCCTACTTCGGTGTCAGGTCGGCGATCTCGTCGAACCCGAACGGGATCGCCCCGAACGGGGTGCCGATCGACGCGTCGCCGGTGAGGCGCACCTTGACCTGCGACTTCTTGGTGACCGCCTCGACCACCGCGCCCGCCAGCCCGAGCAGCTTCAGCTCGACCGGGAGCGTGACGTTGCGGCTGTCCTGGGTCGCGCCGAGCGCTCCGATCGAGGCCGTGCCCGACGCCACGTCGTTGCCGGCCAGCTTGATGCCGTAGGTGAACGACTCGAACGTCAACGCCGAGCCCTGCTCGGACTTCATCCCCACGTCGAGCGCGAGGGTGGCGGTCTGCTTCATCAGGTCGAGCTTCTCGATCCGCAGCCCGTCGAGCGACAGCTTGGGCGCGTGCAGCGCGGGCAGGTCACCCTCCCGGTGCAGCGGCACGTTCACCCGGCCGACCGGGCTGTCGAACCCGAGGTCGGCGTCGAGCACGAACGGGAGCTGATCCTGACCCTTGGCCCCGGTCACCACCGAGAACGCGTCGGCGAACTTGAGCGAGAACGGGATCCGGGTCTTGCTGGTCTCCGCCGCAGCGATCGACACGCCGTGCTCGTTCGTGCCGTCGAGGAACGGGCTGCCGGCCAGGCCGAGCTTCCAGCTGGTCTCGGCCAGGTTCAGCTCGACCGGGTACGGGTTGGTCACGTCGATCACGAACTTCGCGTCGAGGCCCTGGAAGTCGACCTTCTCGATCTTCAGCTCGTCGAAGTGGACCTCGGGAAGCAGATCCTTGAGGTCCTTCATCGAGCCGAGCTCCTTGCAGCCCGACATCACCACCAGCCAGGGGAGAACGCGCATCGACCCTCCGCGACGCCCTGTTATCACCGCGGCGCCCCTGCGACCCCCGCCCACTCGGTCTCGGTGGGCACCCGCCACCCGCCCGGCGCCAGATCGCCCAGGATGAACGGCCCGTACGACAGCCGGCGCAGCTCGACCACCGGGTGGCCGGCGTTCGCGAGCAGGCGCCGCACCATCCGGTGCTTGCCCTCGGTCACCGCCACCACCAGCACCTGCCCGTCGACGCTGCGGAGCTCGGCGGCCCAGGTCCCGTCGGCGGTGTCGATCCCGGCGGCGAGCCGCCCCCCGAGCTCGGGCGCGGGCGCCCCTTCGACCACCGCGCGGTACACCCGCACCACCTGGCGCCGCGGGTGGAGCAGCCACTGGGTGAGGGCGCCGTCGGACGAGAACAGCAGCAGGCCGTCGGTCTCGGCGTCGAGCCGGCCCACCGGGTGCAGCCCGCGGTCGACCAGGTCTGCGGCCGCGCCCTCGAGGTTCGGCCGCCCGTGGGGATCACCGACGGTGCTGTGGACGCCGAGCGGCTTGTGAAACAGCGCCAGCCGGGGAGGGGGCTCGGGCAGCGGCTCCCCGTCGACCGTGATCTTCGCCTCGGGACCGACGGGGGCGCCGGCGTCGCGCACCTCCACCCCGTCCACCGTGACCTGGCCGGCGCGGATCGCCCGGTCGACGATCCGCCGCGACGCGCCGGTGCGGTTCGCGATCCACCGATCGAGCCTCATGCCTTCCCCCCGGCGCGCGCCAACAGCGCTCGCACGTTCTGTCGTTCCCAACTCGTCGCCCGGCCGAAGTCCGGGTGGTTCGCCTCTGCCCGCCGCAGCGCCGGCGGGTGCACCAACCGGCGGCCGGCTCCCGGCTCCGGCGGGAACAACACGTGCAGCAGCTCGTGGAACACCACGAACCCCACGAACCACTCGGGCACGGTCTCGTGGTCGAGCACCGGGTGGATCCGGACCACCGGTGGCTCGCCCGCCTCACACGAGCCGAGGCGGAGCACCCGCCGCGGCGCGCGGCCGTACCGGCCCCAGGTCACCGCGGCGTCGACCTGGCCGTGGTCCACCAGGAGCTGCTGCTGGCGGGCCACGATCGGGTCGAGGTCGTGGACGGCCCCGGCCGTCACCAGCCGCTTGGGGAGCGCGGGGGGAGGGATGTGCTCCACCAGCTGCTCCCACGCCCCGGGGTGGCCGTCGAGCACCGCGAGCAGGGGCTCGGTGTGGGACACCAGCGCCCAATGCACCGCGACCTCGGACCGCGGACCGAGCCGCCACCGCAGCAGCGCGCGCCGGTTCGCGTGCACCGCGACCACACACTCCTCGATCTCCGGGTGGCGAAGCCGCACCGCCCGCCCGAGCGCCATCGCCGCGTCCCAGGTGGCGCTCGGGTGGGGGGCCCGGGGCGACAGCTCGACCCGAACCCCGCCCGGCGGAGGACCGACCGTTCGAGTCACCGCCCGAGGAGCCGCGCGGCCACTGCTGCCACGTTGTCCGCGGTGAATCCGAATTTCTCGGCGAGGACCTTCCCGGGCGCGCTCGCGCCGAACGTGTCGATGCCGACCATCGCGCCGGTCGGGCCGACCACGCCGTCCCACCCGAACCGGACCGCGGCCTCGACCGCCACCCGCGGCACGCCCACCGGGAGCACGGAGTCGCGGTACGCGGCGTCTTGGGCCAAGAACCGCTCGCGGCACGGCATGCTCACCACCCGGGCGGTGATCCCGCGCTCGGCCAGCTTGGCGCGCGCAGCCACACACAGCGGGACCTCGGAGCCGGTGCCGACCAACACCACGTCGGCCGCGCCTTCGCCCTCGAGGGTGTACGCGCCGCGCGCCAGGCCCTGGGCCACCCCGGGCGCGAGGGTCGGCAGGTCCTGGCGGGTGAGCACGATCGACGACGGGCCGGTGGTGCGCACCAGCAATTGCTTCCACGCCTCGGCGGTCTCGGTCGCGTCGGCCGGGCGCCACACCTCGTGGTTCGGGATCGCGCGGAGCGCCGCGAGCGTGTCGATCGGCTGGTGAGTGGGGCCGTCCTCCCCGAGCCAAATCGAGTCGTGGCTGTACACGTACACCACCGGCAGCCCCATCAGCGCAGACAGGCGCACCGACGGGCGGTGGTAGTCGTGGAACACCAGGAACGTGGCGCCGTACGCGCGCAGACCGCCGTGCAGCACGATCCCGTTGCAGATCGCCGCCATCGCGTGTTCGCGCACCCCGAAGTGCAGCCCGCCGGTGAGGGCCTCGCGGGTGTCGGCCGCGCGGCCGATCGCCACCCCGTTCGACTCGTGCAGGTCGGCCGAGCCGCCGACCACGTTCGGGGCCGCTGCGACCAGCGCCTTGAGGATCGCCTGGTTCGCCTTGCGGGTGGCGAGCCCCTTGCCGGGCTCGAACGCGGGCCACGCCGTCCGGTCGATCACGTCGGCCCACCGGGTGGTCCACCAGGCGGTGAGCTCGGCCCCGCGCGGGTGCGCGGCGCGGCGGGACTCCCACGCCGAACGGGCGCCACCAGCGGCGGCGCCTCGGAACGCCTGCGCCACGTCGTCGGGCACCACGAACGAGGCCTCGGGGTCCATCCCGAGCCGCGCCTTGGTCTTCTTCACCTCGTCTGGCCCGAGCGGGGCGCCGTGGGTGCGCTCCGATCCCTCGAACGACGGGGAGCCCTTGCCGATCACCGTGCGGCACGCGATCAGCGACGGCCGCCCGGTCTCGGCCTTCGCCGCCGCGATCGCCGCCGCGATCGCCGCCGGGTCGTGCCCGTCGATCCGCGCGGTGTGCCAGCCCTGCGCCGCGAACCGCGCGCACACGTCCTCGCTGAACGCGAGCGCGGTGCTGCCGTCGATGCTGATCCCGTTGTCGTCGAACAACAGCACCAGACGGCCGAGCCCGAGGTGTCCGGCGAGCGAGGCGGCCTCGTACGAGATCCCCTCCATCAGGTCGCCGTCGCCGCACATCGCGAAGGTGAAGTGGTCGATCAGCTCGGCGCCGAACCGGCCCCGGAGCAGCTGCTCGGCGTACGCCATCCCGACTGCGTTCGCGAGCCCCTGGCCGAGCGGGCCGGTGGTGGTCTCGACCCCGGGGGTGTGGCCCCACTCGGGGTGCCCTGGCGTGTGGCTGCCCCACTGACGGAACTTGCGCAGCTCGTCGAGCGGCAACGCGTAGCCCGTGAGGTGGAGCACGGCGTACAGCAACATCGAGCCGTGGCCGCCCGACAACACGAACCGGTCCCGGTCGGGCCACTGCGGATCGGCGGGGTCGAACTTCAGCAGGCCGCTCGTCCACAACACGGTCGCCACGTCGGCCATGCCCATCGGCATCCCGGGGTGTCCGCTGTTCGCGGCCTGCACCCCGTCCATCGCGAGGCCCCGGATCGTGTTCGCGCATCGGTGGTGCAGCTCGGCGTCCAACCCATCCTCCAAACCCGCCGCCACGGCGCGGTGGACCCCGCTAACGTCACCGGTCGTCCTCGTCCTCCACCTTGCGCTTCTTGCCGAACAGCCGCCCGAACAGCCGCCCGGTGCGGACGATCGGCCCCCCGTGCTCGTCGCACTTCTCCTCGGGGACGTCGTCGCGCAGGAACCACTCGTCGTACGACTCGGGGCACGCGTCGCGCGCGGGCATCGCCGACTCCGCGCACAACGACGCGGTGATCAGGCCGTCGGGCAGCGGGCGTTCGCCGCGGGCCATCCCGGTGGCCATCACGAACCGCGACCAGGTGGGCAGCGCCGCCCGGCTGCCGGACAGCCCGAGGGTGCCCTCGTCGCGGCCCACCCACACGGCGATCGCGTAGTCACCGGTGATCCCCACGAACCACGCGTCGCGGTAGTCGTCGGTGGTGCCGGTCTTGCCGGCGGCGGGCGGCCCCACCCCGTACGACGCGGCGCGGGTGGCGGTTCCGTTCGCGATCACGCCTTCGAGGACGTGCACCGCCAGCTGCGCGGCCGGCCGGGACGCGATCGACTGCGCGTCGTCTTCGAACGACAGCACCGGGGCGCCGGCCGGGTCGGTGATCGCCAACACCACCCGGGGGGCGTGCGCCACGCCGCTGTCGAACGCGGTGTACGCCGAGGCCATCTCCATCGGGGTGGCCGAGAACGTGCCCAGCGCCGCGCTCGGCAGGTGGGTCGCGTCGACGAGCCCGGCCGAGCGGTAGAACCGCTGCAGCGGCCCGAGCCCGATCCGCTCGGCGAGGTGGATCATCGGGATGTTGCGGCTCCCTTCGATCGCCTCCCGCAGCGACACCTCGCCCGCATACTCGCCGTCGTAGTTCTTCGGCGACCACGCCACGCCGTCGAAGGTGCGCGAGATCGGCTGGTCCTCGAGGATCGTGGCCGGGTTGGCGAGCCCCTGGTCGAACGCGGCGAGCATCGTGAGCGGCTTGACGGTCGAGCCCGCCTGCCGGTGGGCGTCGCGGGCGCGGTTGAACGCGCTGTCGGCGTACGACCGGCCGCCGACCATCGCGACCACCGCGCCGTCGTCGAGCCGCACCGCCACCAGCGCGGCCTGCGCGCCAGCGGCCTTCGGGTACGCCTGGTCGAGCTCCGCCATCCCCTGGGCGACCGCGTCCTCCGCGGCGCGCTGCAGCAGCGGCTGGATCGCGGTGTACACGGCGTAGCCCCTCGACGCCAGCGCGCCCTGGCCGAGCGCCTCCTCCGCCCGGTCGACCGCCGCGTCCACCGCGTACGGGGCCCGGCGGATCCGCGACGGCTCGAGCCCGGTCAGCACCAACGGCCGAGCGGCGGCGGCGGCGCGGGTCACCTCGTCGATCCGTCCGTCGGACGCCATCTTCTGCAGCACGACGTTCCGGCGCTCCAGCGCCGTCTCCGGGTGGCGCACCGGCGAGTACAGGTTCGGCGCCGGGATCACCCCCACGAGGGTCGCGGCTTGGTCGAGCGCGAGGTGCTCGGCCGACACGCCGAACCACGCGCGCGCCGCCGCGTCGACCCCGTACAGCGGCAGCCCGCCCATCTGGCCGAGGTACACCTCGGTCAGGTACAGCTCGAGCAGCGCGTCCTTGCCGAGCTTCGACTCGAGCGCGGCGGCGAAGAACACCTCGCGCACCTTGCGGCGGAGGGTGCGCTCCTTCGTGAGGAACAGGTTCTTCGCGAGCTGCTGGGTGAGGGTGCTCGCGCCCTGCACGTCGTCCGAGGTGAGGTTCAGCACGAACGCGCGAACGATCCCGATCGGATCGACGCCCGAGTGCTCGCGGAACCGGCTGTCCTCCATCGACAGCAGCGCCGGCTCGACCCACTCCGACACCTGGTCGAGGGTCACCCGGGTGCGCGAGGTCTCGAGGTCCCCGAGCGTGCCGAGCACGGTGGGGCGCAGGGTCACCCGCGGGGTGCTGGCGCGCGCGACCTTCCCGTCGGCGATCGACAGGTGGACCTTCCCGCCCGCGACCTTGCCGGTGGGCCCGGTCCACGGGGTGGACCACACGTCGAGGCCGTCTTCGGTGAGCGCGAACTGGCCGACCGTGTCGGGGGCGGGCTCCGACACCTTCGGCACCCGCTCGTACCCGGCCGCCAACAGGTCGCCGGCGAGAGCGGGCACCGACGCCGCCATCCCGGCCCGCACCTCGATCGGCGCCGAGTACACCACCGACGGCACCGGCCGCGGGGGGTTCGCGAGGTACGCGCTCACGTCGCGCGAGGCCCGCGCCCACATCAGCCCGAACGTCACGCACAGCCCGAGCGCCACGCCGCCGACGACGGTGAGCGCCTCGAGCGCCAACCACCCCTTCCAGCGGTCCCACCGTCCCCCGCGGCTCGACCGCGCGCGACCGCGCGACCGACCGGTCGAGCGCTTCGCGGGCGCCTTGGCGGCGCGGGCCGGCGGCTTGCTCTTGATCGACGCCTTCACCTGGTCGAGGGCCTCGGCCTCCACCTTCCGCTTCGACTTCCCCTTGGAGGCCTTCGGCGGCTCGGCGGGCTCGTCGTCGTAGTCGTCGTCGACCGCGTCCGGCGGCGGCGGGGTTCGTTTGCGTGCCATCGGGGTGCTTGTATCCTCGGCCGCCGGCTTCAGCGGCGCACGCCCTCGGAGGCGTCGAGCACGCCGCGATCGTTGAACGCGATCCACTCGCCCTCGGGGAGGGCCCGCAGCACCCGCTTCTCCTTGCCCCACATGTCGAGCTCGAGGATCGCCGCGCCGCGCGCCGGCTGGAGGATGTCCCCGGTCTCCGGATCGACCCACGCGTAGGGCAGCAGGTCGGGGACCTCGCTCACGACCTCACACGACTGGAGGTCGACGAAGATCACGGTCGCCGTCTGGGTCTGCGGCACCTGGAACCGGATCGCGGCGTACCGCCCGCCGGTGATGCCCCACAGCCGGTCCACGTCGACGTTCAGCGACAAGATGTCGCGCGGCTGGGCGACCGCCTGACCTTTCACCGACTCGGCCAGGTCGTACACCCCGAGCACGCCCTCGGCGTCGAGCACCAGCATGTCCGGGCGGCGGTTCACGAACGACACCAGCCGCACCGGCAGGTCACCCGGGCGCTCCGGCTTCGGGATCGCGTCCTTGCCGGTCGTGGGCTCGAGGATCCGCACCTGCCCCTTCGGCGTGACCACCGCGAGCCAGGTGCCCGAGCCCGACAGCGCGAAGGTCGTGACCCACGGCAGGTCGAACACGCTGTTCTGCTTCAGGTCGTACCAGCGCAGCCCGCCCCGGGTGAGCATACACGCCACGATGGTGCCGCCGACCTCGATCTTCGGTGAGTCGGCCGTGTCGGGGCCGGCGTCGAACAGGTGGCGCCCGGTGCGGGCCTCGAACACCTGCACCCCGGATCGATCGTCGGGCAGCCCGATCACCAGCCGACCGTCGCGGTCGATCCGGGTCTCCACGAATCGCTTCTTCGCGTGGAACGGGCGCTTCTGGATGTTGCCGGTCCACGCGGCCACCCGCTCGCCGTGGATCGCGACCCGGTGCTCGCCGAACCCGGTGCAGCACACCACCGCCTCGAGGGACACCTTCGCGCCCGGCCGGTGGAGCAGCCCGTCTCGCCCGCCGACCGCCACCCCGCGGGTGTCCCAGATCGCGGCGCTGGTGGGCTCTGCTGCCCCGTGCTTCTCCGACGTGGTGACCTGCAGCTCGGGCAGGGTGAACGTGTGCACCGACCGCCCGGTGACCGCCGCGATCGCGTCTCCCCCGGGCGACATGGCCACGGTGAGCATCCCGGAGCTGCCCTTGGCGGAGAAGCTGTGGCGGATCCGCCCGTCGGGCAGTCCGAGCAGGGTGATCCCCGCTTGCCCGATCGCGACGACGTTCCGGCCGTCCGGGGTGTACCGCGCGACCCGCACGCCGCCCGGGACCATCTCGAGGTCGAGCTGCTCCTGGCTCATGAGGTCGAGCAGCTTCGGCTGGCCCAACGTGTCGATCACCAGCAGGCGGTCACCGCGATCGTTGAACTCGATCGACTCGCCCGAGAACCCCTGGTAGTTCGCGAGCCGCTCCCAGCGCTGGATGTCGTAGATCCGAACGATGCCGTCGAGCGACAGGGTGGCGATGATCGTGGACTGGGGGTTGAACGCGACCGCGCGCATCGCCCGCGCGGCGCCCGCCGGCCCCTCCTTCGTGTCCTCGAACACGCAGGTGCCGTCCCAGGTCTTGTACACGGCGATCGTTCCCTGGTCGTCGCCCACCGCGACCAACGCGCCGCCGGCGCACACCGCGGCCGCGCCGGTGACCGGCGACCCCATGTCGAACAGCAGGCCCGGGTACGCCTCGTTCGGGCGGGTGATCGCCACCGTGCCCCACTCGTCGGCGGTGACCCGCGCGCCGGACTGGGGATCGTACGCGGCCGCGGTGAGCGGAGCGGCGTGGGGCGACGCGCAGTACCGATCGATGAGGGACAGCTGCATGGGCGGCGTCACACTAACGGATTGGCGGCCAGCGCCCAACTCGGTCGCGACTGTGGGCGGCCGCCGCGCGGTTCGGCGTCGCGCGGGGCCGACCCTTCGAGTACCGTGTGGGGCATGTGGTGGACGATCCCAGCGCGCGCGGCCACGGGTGAGCCGCAGACCCGCATCCAGCTCGTCGGTGTCCCCGAGGTGCCGGTGCACGAGCTGATCCTGCCGGTGGCGGTGCCGGCGGCGAATGGCGGAGGGACGTTCGTCGACGCGCGGGGGCAGGTGCTGACGGCGGAGCGCGAGGGGGGGCCGGGCGAGGACGATCTTTGGTGGGTGCGCCTGCCCGACGCACCTCCCGAGGCGGCGGTGTGGTGGCGACCGGGGGCGTCGAACGCCCACCTGCCGTGGGAGCCGTACCGGTGGGTACACCACATGGACGGGCGCCGGGCCGCGTGGGGGGCGCCGCTGAGTGGTCCTGCGGGCGTGGTCGGCGCGGGGAAGTTCGGGCGGGCGCAGTTCCTCGACGGGCAGCACGCCGACGTCGGGCCACTCGGGACGCACACCTTCAGCGCGTGGGTGATCGTCGATCCCGGGATCACTACCCCGCTGGTGGCGCACGCGGCGTGGGTGCTCACGGTGGAGCCGAGCGGCGTCGCGGCGCTCGAGCTCGGCGGGACGAGGTCGACCGGGCTCGTCCCGCTCACCGACGGGGAGTGGCACCACCTGGCGGTGACGGTCCGGCCCGGGCACGCTGCGCTGTTCGTGGACGGGGCCCGTGAGGCGACCGCGGACGTCGACGCGACGGCCGGTTCGTACGGGGTGCTGTGGTTCGGG
>JBEBJC010001323.1:0-2116 GCA_040080105.1 Myxococcota bacterium | reverse complement strand
CCGCTGCGGTACCTCTAAGGCTCCGCGACCGCTGCGGCGATCGCGCTCGGAGGAGCCCATGAAGCTGTTCATCGACACGGCCAACATCGACGAGATCCGCGAGGTCCACAGCTGGGGCGTGCTCGCCGGCGTGACCACCAACCCGTCGCTGATCGCGAAGGAAGGCAAGGACTTCGTCGAGACGATCCACTCGATCTGCGAGCTCGTGAAGGGCCCGGTCTCGGCGGAGACCATCGCGCAGGACGCCGACGGGATGGTGCACGAGGGCAAGCTGCTCGCGAAGATCCACCCGGACGTGATCGTGAAGGTGCCGCTGACCGAGAACGGCCTGCGCGCCACCCGTCGCCTGTCCGACGCGGGGATCCGGGTCAACGTCACGTTGTGCTTCCAGCCGTCGCAGGCGCTGCTCGCGGGCCTCGCCGGCGCCACCTACATCAGCCCCTTCGTCGGTCGGCTCGACGACATCAGCTGGGACGGCACCGACCTGATCCGCCAGATCGTCGAGATCTACGCGCAGAACGGCGAGATCGGCACCCAGGTGCTCGCCGCGAGCCTGCGCCACCCGATGCACCTGGTGCAGTGCGCGATCGCGGGCGCGCACGTGGGCACCGCGCCGTACTCGGTGCTGAAGGCCGCGGTGAAGCACCCGCTCACCGACAGCGGAAACCAGCGGTTCCTCAAGGACTGGGAGACCGTGCCCGACCGGGACATCGCGGGTCAGGTCACCCGGTGGCTCGAGCGGCGAGGATCCGTTAGCTGAATGACCATTCAGTCGGGGCCACGGACCCGACGTCGGGGCAGGTGGTGGCGAACTCGAACAGCGCAGAGCGAAACCGGGCCGGCGACAAGCGGGTGACGATCACCCAGGCCGCGATCGAGGTGTTCGCCGAGCGCGGCTTTCACCAGGCGCGGGTCAGCGACATCGCGAAGCGTGCCGGCGTCGCCGACGGCACGATCTACCTGTACTTCAAGAACAAAGAAGACCTGCTGCTCTCGATCTTCGAGGAGAAGATGGACGAGCTGTTGGCGGGTCTCGGCGCCGCCGTCGCCGGGACCGACGATCCGGTGGAGCAGATCCGGCGGTTCGCCCGGTTCCACTTCCAGCAGGTGCGCGACCACCACGCCGCGGCCGAGGTCCTGCAGGTCGAGCTCCGGCTGTCGAACAAGTTCCTCAAGGAGTACCGCCCCGAGAAGTTGTGGGCGTACCTCGGAGTCTTCGGACAGATCGTCCGCGCGGGCCAGGCCGCCGGCACGTTCCGGGCCGAGGTGGACCCGTTCATCGGGATGTGGGCGTTCTTCGGAGCGCTCGACGAGCTGGCGATGCAGTGGGTGCTGTCGCGGCGGAGCGGGGTCGAGACGACCCGCGAACGGTTCTCGCTCGAGCTGGCGGCCGATCAGGTCGCCGAAATCTTCATCCGTGGGCTGCTGATCGACGGCGGCCGATGATTCTGGAGGTCCAGTGAAGGTAGGAATCTGCGCCAAGGTGTCGGCCGACACCGACGCCCGGCTCAAGCCGAGCGCCGACGGGGCCTCGTTCGAGGTCCAGAGCAAGATGGTCGTCGGGCCGTACGACATGTTCGCGGTCGAAGCGGCGATCCAGGCCAAAGAGAAGCACGGGGCCGATGTGGTCTCGTTCACGGTGGGCGGCGGCGACGAGGTCGTGTCGCAGATCAAGAGCGCGGTGCTCGCGCTGGGCGCCACCAAGGCGGTGGTGGTCGACGATCCGGCGATGAAGGCGTCCGACTCGCTCGGCGTCGCGCGCGCGCTCGCCGCGGCGATCAAGCGTGAAGGGTGCGAGCTCGTGTTCACCGGCAAGCAGGCGATCGACGACGACAACGTCCAGGTCCCGGCGATGGTGGCGGAGCTGCTCGGGTGGGCCCAGGTGTCGCGGGTGATCGAGTTCGCGATCGAGGGCACCTCGTTCAAGGCGACCCGCGCGATGGACGGCGGTGTGCGCGAGGTCGTCACCGGGGCGCTGCCGGCGGTGATCACCTGCGAGCGCGGGCTGAACACGCCCCGGTACGCGAAGCACCCGGCGATCCTCGCCGCGAAGAACACGCCGGTGGAGGCGCTGAAGCTCGACGCGCTCGGGCTGTCGGCCGCCGAAGTCGCGGCG
>JBEBJC010001322.1:0-2118 GCA_040080105.1 Myxococcota bacterium | reverse complement strand
AGCTCGGGGTGGAGGTGAAGGCGCCGACGGACACGGTGTGGATCCACCCGGACGGGACGCTGACGGTGGGGCCGACGCCGGACGCGGCGACCGGCGGGTGGAGCCGGACGACGCCGTCGGGGGAGAGCGAGCTCGTCGAGGGGTCGGCGCAGCTCGGCGACCAGGCCTTGGAGCATGCGGACGAGGCCGTGCCGGTCGGGAGGAGAGAGGTCTCCGACTCCGAAATCGAAGTGCTCTTCGACGACCTCGTGGCGAAGAGCCCAGACTCGCAGCGAAGCTTCGAGGGTCTCGTATCCGGTGGGCTGTCGAAGGATCAGGGGCGCAGGGCTGTGGTGTATGCGTCCAACTGCGGAGTGCTCGACGAGCTCGTGATCCTGTGCGCCAAGGTGAAACAGCCGAAGGGCCTCTACGATGCACTCTGCAAGATCAACGGCGGCGATGCAGGTACGAGACTCGCTTTCGAGGACGCGGCGGCACGAGCCCGGGCGGGTGCCGATCTCGACGTCGAGAATGGCCAGGCCGACGTAGTCGACCACACGACCGAGGAGGCCATCCAGTACAAACGGATTCAGGGGGAGGGTGCGGGCGGCTTCTACAACAACCTCCGAGAAGCCGCGAAACAGGTGCGTGGCGAGAAGGGCGAGATGCCGCCCGCCGGGTTCACGAAGGTGGTCGATGCGCGGATCGTCAACGACAACCACGCCTTCTGGTGTTTTACTCGGGACCAGCTAAAGGAAAAGCTCGACGCCACACCCGAGCTCCACGGCGTCGACATCATCAGGATCACGAACGGAGAGGGGATGTTCGAGTTCACGCCACCCTTCGGCACCAACGCCCCGGTCACGTCACCATGATGAGGTCAAGGGCATGGACGACCTCGGCGTCGGGTTTCGCCACCTGGGAGATCAGCCTGCCCGCCGAGGCATGGCTCGATCGTACAATCTGGCGCGCGTTCGCTGAAGACCTCCTCCACGCTGGCCGCCGAACCGAGGTCTATGCGCTGGGGGACGAGGCTGGGCCACGAGATGCCGTGGCGCGACGTTGGCTCGCGTCACTGGAGAGTTCGACGTTTCCGAAACTGTTCCCCGCAGAGGGGCCACTGGGGCTTACGAGCGACGCGGTGCGCCCGTGGGCGCGGGTGGCGGACGGCACCCGGTCGGGCTGGGTGTCGGATCTCGGTGCCTGGTTGGCCGAATCCGAACCTGGGCGTACGGTCGACCACGTGTATGCCGTCGATCTCGCTGGTGCCCTGGTACACGCGCCGACCGAGCCGATGCTGTTCGCGCTCACACTGTCCACGAATCTGTGGCTGCCGGAGGTACTGGACCCCGAAGGGCGGCTTCGGATTGAGCAGGGCCCGTGGGCGGCAGAAGGTGCCGTTCGCTTCAACGCGTTCCTGACAGCCGTTCGTTCAGCGGCGTCGGGGCACGGTGGGAGCATGCACCTCGGCGAGTGCTCCCCGCCATACCGATACATGCTCGGCGATGCCGGCATCGGTGTGGCGCACTGACCGGCGATCCGTGCCGCTGCGAGACGGAGGTCGTGCTGTTGCCACAACGGCGCCGCCTGCACGCGGAACGTGTACAGGGCCTGCTCCCAGCCAGATGAGCATCGTGAGGGTGATGCGGGTCATGGCTGACCCGTCCGAGAAGGACAAGTGGCGGACATCATCTGTCCGGAGTACGGACGAATCATGGCGCTCGAGAGCATCGCGGACGTTCGGGTGTTCGTGCAGGTCGTGGACTCGGCCGGGCTCTCTGCGGCGTCGAGGGTGCTCGGTCTGCGTCCGAACACGATCAGCCGCACGATCGCTCGCCTCGAGCAATCCGTAGGGGTCCGGCTGCTCGCGCGCACCTCGTGACGAGCGGCCTCGACCTCGCGCTGCGCGTCGGCGACCAGGCGGACTCCACGCTCCGCAGCCGCAGCCTCGGCAGCGTGCCGTTCGTGATGGCGGCGACGCCTTCCTACCTGACCCGCCGCGCGAGACCGAGGGCGCCGGAGGACCTGGCGACGCACGAGTGGTGGGCCGGACCTCCCCGTGGACCCTGCTGGGGCCGCGCGGGAAACGCTGCACGGTCCTCGTGGGGGGCAGGTTCGAGTGCAGCGACGTCCGGACCC
>JBEBJC010000242.1:0-10083 GCA_040080105.1 Myxococcota bacterium | reverse complement strand
TCTGCGCGGTGTTGGCCGAGCGCGACCCGCTGCGCGGGCAGCGGCCGGACTGGGTGTCGTCGTCCGACGTGCTCGACCGCCTCGACGCGCTCGACCGGGTCGACCCCGACGCGCGCCGCGCGCTGACCCGGGTGGCCGACCAGCTGGTGCGGCTCGCCCCGCGGCCGGTGGGCGCGGCCCCGCGCGACGAGGCGCTGCACCGCGCGGTCCTCGCCGGGTGGCCCGACCGGGTGGCGCGCCGGCGGGCGCCAGGGTCGGACCGGGCGCGGATGGTGGGAGGGAAGGGGATCCGGCTCGACCCCGCGTCGGCGGTGACCGCGGAGGAGCTGTTCGTCGCGGTCGACGCCGCCGCCGACGGTCCCGACGCGCGGGTCCGGATCGCCTCCGGCGTGTCGGCCGACTGGCTGCCGCAGCACGAGGTGCTGGTGGTCGAGTTCGACCCGGCGAGCGGCGGGGTGCGCGGGCGGCGATCGGTGCGGTACCGCGACCTCGAGCTCGCGTCGTACACCGCGCCGGTCCCGCCCGACGAGGCCGCGACCCACCTCGCGGCGGCGGCGGCGGAGCGCCTGGCCGAGGTGTGGCCGGTCGACGGCGCGTTCGGCGGGCTGCGCGATCGGCTGCGGTTCGTCGCCGCGCTCGAGCCCGGGGCCAAGTGGGAGGTGCCGTGGGCAGAGCTGCTCCCGGGGCTGTGCCGCGGGTGCCGCACCCTCGGCGAGCTCCGCGGACGGGACTGGGTGGGCGCGGTGCGCGACGCGCTCGGGTGGTCGAAGTGGTCGGAGCTGGAGCGGCTGGCCCCCGAGCGGATCACCGTCCCGTCGGGGTCGCGGGTCGCGGTGGCCTACGACGCGCCGGGTCCGCCGGTCCTCGCGGTCCGGATCCAGGAGCTGTTCGGGTCGACCGCGACCCCGACCGTCGGCGGCGGGCGGATCCGGGTGCGGCTGCACCTGCTCGGGCCGAACGGTCGCCCGCAGCAAATCACCGACGACCTCGCCGGGTTCTGGGACCGGACCTGGCCGGAGGTGCGAAAGGAGCTGCGCGCGCGGTACCCGAAGCACGCGTGGCCCGAAGATCCGCGGTCCGCGCCGCCCCAGTCCCGGCCCGGCCGGCGCTGATCCCGGGGGGCTTCCCACGGAGGCACCCGGCGTGGGATGATCGCCGACTCCGGAGGCGCCACGATGAACCCACTCCTCGCAGCGATCGCGCTCCTCGCGTGCCGCTCGGACGGCGACGGCAAAGACGACCCCGACGGGCCCGGCCCGACCACCGGCGTCGGGACGACCAACTGTGGGGGGCCGTGTGACGCGGTCCCGCCCACGGTCCGGTTCGCCCGGCTGACCCACCCCCAGTGGGAGAACTCGGTGCAGGACCTGCTGCAGCTCGACGCCCCGAGCGGGCTGTCCGGGTCGTTCATCGGCGACACCCTCGCCGAAGGGTTCGAGAACGACGCGGAGAACCTGCTGGTCAGCCCCGAGCTGTGGGTCGACTATCAGCGGGCGGCCGAGTCGCTCGCGGCCCAGGTGATCGCCGACGACCTGCTGTACGCCCGCGTCGTCCCGCAGGACCCGCGCACGGGCGGCGGCGGCGGCGGCGGGTTCGACGAGCAGATCGAGGGCGAGTCGGGCGAGGTGACCACCACCACCGGCACCAACGCCGGGTCGGCGTGGAACCTGTGGTCGGCCGGCGAGTTGCTCGCGACCTTCGACCTGCCGGCGGACGGGCAGTACACGCTCGAGGCGCGGGTGTGGGCCGACCAGGCCGGTCCCGACCTCGCGCGCGCCACCCTCGGGGTCGACGGGGTCGACGCGCTCACCGTCGACGTGACCGCCGAATCGAGCGGCGGGGCCGAGGTCCTGTCGGTGGTGGTCGACGCCACGGCGGGCGCCCACACGGTGCACGTCGGGTTCCTCAACGACTTCTACGACCCCGACGCCGGGGCCGACCGCAACCTGTACGTCGACTGGGTCGCGGTGCGCACCGGCGGGTCCGGGTCCGGGACCGCCGGCCCGACCGAGCGGGACGAGTGGATCTCGACCTTCGGCAGGCGCGCCCACCGTCGCCCGCTCGATGTGGGGGAGGTCGCGTCGTACGCGGCGCTGTTCGACCAGGGGCCGACCCTGTTCGGCACCGGCGACGACTTCGCCGACGGCGTGCAGCTGGTGCTCACCGCGATGTTGCAGTCCCCGTGGTTCATCTACCGGGTCGAGGCGACGCCGGCCGCAGGCACCGAGCCCGTGCCGCTGTCGTCGTACGAGCTCGCGAGCAAGTTGTCGTACGCGCTGTGGAACACGATGCCCGACGACGCGCTGCTCGACCTGGCCGACGCCGACGGCCTCGCGTCCGAGGCCGGGCTGCGGGCGGAGGCGCTGCGCTTGCTCGACGATCCCCGCGCCCGCGACACGATCGCCGATCTGCATCGTCAGGCGTTGTTCCTCGACAACTACGACAACCTGTTCAAGGACCCAGGGCTGTACCCCGAGTTCACCGCCACCACCCCGGCGTCGATGAAGGCCGAGGCGGTCGCGTTCGTGGACGACGTGGTGTTCGGCGACGGCACCGTGCGCGACCTGTACACCCGGCCGCACACGTTCGTGAACGACGACCTGGCGCCGATCTACGGCCTGTCCGGGAACTTCGGCGACGAGCTCGTCCCGGTCGACCTCGATCCGAACGAGCGCGCCGGCCTGCTCACGTTGTCCGGGTTCTTGTCGCTCGAGGCCGACCCGTACATCTCGAGCCCGATCAAGCGCGGCGTGTTCGTGAACCTGCACGTGTGGTGCGTGGACCTCCCGCCGCCGCCGAACAACGTGCCGCCGCTGCCCGCGTCGGACGGGCAGATGACCACCCGGGAGCTGGTCGAGTCCCACACCGGCGCCGGCACCTGTGGCCAGGGCTGCCACTCGACCTACATCAACCCGCCCGGCTACGCGTTCGAGAACTACGACGCGCTCGGCCGGTACCGCACCGAGGAATACGGCTTCCCGATCGACGCCTCGGGCGAGTACCCGATGGCCGCCGGCAAGGTGGGGTGGGACGACCCGCTCGCGTTCTCGGCGGTGGTCGCCGACGCGAACGAGACCCACCGGTGTTACGCGCAGCACCTGCTCGAGTACGTGCAGGGGCGCCACTCGACCCCCGAAGACGGCGGCCGGCTCGACCGGCTCGCCACCGCGTCCCGCGACGATGGGCTCGCGATCCGCGAGCTCATCCTGAACCTCGTGCTCGACGACAGCTTCCGTACGCGCTCGCCGGAGGTGGAGTGATGATCGCCAAGACCCCGCGCGTGTTCGGACGTGAGCCGCGCCAGGACCGCGCCAGGACCTCCCCCGCGTTCGCCCCGAGCCGGCGCCTCGTGCTGCGCGGCGTCGGCGGGGCGGTGCTCGGGCTGCCGTTCCTCGAGTCGCTGCGCTCGGCTTCGGCTTCACCGAGCCCGACCGCCAACCCGATCGTGTTCCTCCGCACCGGCAACGGGGTGCAGCAGGCCGACAACAACGAGCCCGACCGGTACTGGCCGTCGGCGCTGGGCACGCTCACCACGAGCTCGCTCGCGGCCGACGCGGACCGCGCGGTGTCGGAGCTCGCCGCACACGCCGACCACCTGCTGATGGTGTCGGGCACCCAGTTCTTCGACTACACCGACGTGTTCTGTGGCCACAGCGGCGGCGGCAACCAGGTGTTGACCGCAGCGGCGGTGTCGACCGACCCGTCCGGCGCCGGCTCGCGGGCGCTCGGCGAGTCGATCGACAACTACGTCGCGCGCCACTTCACCGCCAACGGGGGTGAGCCGCTCACGTTGTACACCGGCCCCCGGTACGGGTACCTCGAGGAGGTCCTGTCGTACCGCGGACCGTACGACCTGCGCGCGGCCGAGGACGACCCGTGGACCGCGTACCTGCGGATGGTCGGCGGCCCCGGGGTCGACACCCACCTCGAGGATCGCCGGAAGTCGGTCAACGACCTGGTGCGCGGGCAGATGCAGTCGCTGCTGTCGCGCACCGACCTGTCCACCAGCGACCGGCAGCGGCTCGAGCTGCACTTCGACAGCGTGCGCGACTTCGAGGTGTTGTCGTGTACGCTCGACCCGACCACCGAGCAGTCGATGGCCGACCTGTCCGGTGACGGCCGGCTCGACGACAACCGTCTCACCGTCGCGAAGCTGCACTGCGACCTGATCGCGCTCGCGTTCTCGTGTGACTTCGCGCGGGCCGCCACGCTGCAGATCGGCGACGGCAACGACGCGACCCAGTACACCGTGAACGGCACGCGCCTGCCGAGCTTCCACCAGATCAGCCACCGGATCTACTCCGACGGCTCCGAAGGGGACCCGATCGTCGGCGCGCTGGACATGCACCACGACATCGACCGGCAGTTCCTGCAGGTGTTCGCGCACCTGCTCGACAAGCTCGACGAGTTCGCGATCCTCGACCGGTCGGTCGCGGTGCTGACGAACGACCTCGGCGCCGGGCTGTCGCACACCTACCGCAACATCCCGTGGATCATCGCCGGCGCCGGTGACGGCACGCTCGCCCAGGGCAAGTACGTGGACGCGCGCACGGGCTACGACTTCGTGAACCACAACAAGGTGTTGAACACGCTGATCTCGGCGACCGGGCTGCGGAACGCCAACGGCGACCTGGTCGACGACTTCGGCGATCCGAGCCTCGAGAAGGGCACCGTGTCGGCGATGTTGGCGTAGCCGAGGGTGCCCTCTGCGGGCACTAAGCCCACCGGCGGGTCTCGGGCCAGCCGGGGGCGAGCCGCGCCGGATCGATCGGGGGCAGCGCCGCGGTCGGGTCGAGCGCGCGCGCGACCGACCCGACGAACGCCTGGTGCCGCGGCCCGCCGTGTGCCACCGCGAGCGCCAACGCGCGCCCCGCCAGCGCCGGATCGCGGTCGAGCGCCGCCTGCGCCCCGAGCGCGGTCGCCTCGGCGCTGCGGGCCCCGATCCGCCGCGCCAGCTCCACCGCCTGGTCGAGCGCGGGGCGCGCCTCGTCGGGGCGGCCCGCGTCGAGCGCCCACCGCCCGAGGCCGTCGAGCGCCAGCAGCGCGACCGACTGCTGCCGAAGGGCCCGAGCGGCGGCCTCGGCGCGGCGGAACACCTCCGGTGCGTCGGCCCGCCCGAGCGCGGCCAGGATCTCGCCGTACCCGACGAGCAGCGCCGCCTCGAACGCAGGCGCCTGGCCGATCAGCGCCAGCGCCTGCTCCATCGCCGGCAGGGCGGCCTCCGGGTCGGTCGCGGCGGTCACCAGCGCGCGGCACCCTGCGGCGGACCCTGCGCTCGCTCGGTCGTCGGTCCGGTGCGCCACCGCGATCGCGGCGGCGGCGGCGGTGGCGGCGTCCCGCCAGTCGCCGAACCGCAGGTGCCAGTGCCCGAGGTTCGCGTGGATCGTGCTCACGAGCCGGCTCTCGCCCAGCGCGACGTGGGCGGCGAGCGACTCCTCCAGCAGCTGCCGGGCGGATCGGGTCGGCGCGGTGATGAACGCCGACGACGCCCGTCGCAGCAGCAGGAACGCGAGCGCGCGGGCGTGGCCGGCCCCGCGGAACGCCGCCTCCGCGAACTCGTACGCGGCGGCCGGCGAGACCCCGCGCTGCTCGCCCAACAGGGCGAGGTCGAGCATCACCAACGCCTGGCCGACCGGGTTGCCGCCCGACCGGTACGCCGCGACCGCCCGGTGCAGCGCCGCCTCTGCCTGGGCCGGGTCGCGGTCGGTCCACACGTTCGCCAGCTGGTGGTTCAACGTCCCGCTGTGCGACAGGTCGGTCCGGGGGTCGAGCAGCTCCAACGCGCGGGTCCCGGTCGCGATCGCGCGCTCAGGCTCGGTCCACCGGTACACGCCGATCAGCGCGCCCCGCACCCGCACCTCGAGCCGGGTGTCTCCCGCGGCCTGCGCCAGCGCGAGCGCCTCCTCCAGCGCCGGTCGGGCGTCGGACCGGCGGCCGCCCAGCACCAACAGCTCGCCGTGCCGCGCCCGCAGGTTGGCCCGGTCGGCCGGAGAGGTGAGCGCCTCCACCGCCTCCACCGCCTCGAGCGCCGCAGTCACCCCGCCGCTGACCAGGCACAGGTCGGCGAGGGCGATGGTGAGCGGCACCGCGAGGGGATCGTCTCGCAGCCGCGCCCGTCGGGCCGCGGCGACCAGCTCGGCCCGTTGATCGGGCCGCAGCGTCCCCATCGACGCGAGGCGGGCGAAGTGCCGCGCGTGGCGGGCCTCGGCCGCGTGCCGATCCGGCAGCAGCTCGGACGCGTACTCCCGGATCACCTTCGGCATCCGGAAGCACCGGCCGTCGACGGTCAGCGCGCTGGCGTCGGCCAGGCGCGACAACACGTCGATCGCCCACGGGGCGTCGGGCCCGAGCTCGAGGACCTCCTCGGCCGAGCCCGGCTCGAACGGCCCCGCGAACACCGACAGCTGAGCCATCGCCTCGCGCTCGACCGGCGCCAGCAGCGCGAACGACGCGTCGAGGCTCGCGCGCAGGCTGCGCTGGCGCACCGGCCGCCCCCGGTCGTCGCCCACCAACAGGCGGAGCTGGCGGTCGAGCCGCCGCTCGACCTCGGGCAACGCCATCCACCGGGTGCGCGCGGCGGTGAGCTCGATCGCGAGCGGCTGCACGTCGAGCTCGCGCACGATCCGCGCCACCGCGGGTTCGTCGCGCGGGGGTGTCGGGCAGCGGTCGATGAACAGCTCGACGCCGTCTCGTAGCTCGAGCCCCGACAGCGTCAACACGCGCTCGCCGGGCACCCGGGTCAACGCCCGGCTCGTGCACAGGAACCGCGCCTCGGGGGCCTGGTCCACCCACCGCGCCAACGTGTCGGCGACCGAGCCGAGCTGGACCTCGGCCCCGTCGAGCACGATCAGCAGCGGGCCGCGCGCGGCGAGCGCCGCCCCGATCCTCTGGGGGTCACTCGCCGACCGCAGCACCTCGGCCAGCCGCAGCAGCCACCCATCGGGCACGTCGGGCACGTCGATCCACCACACGCGCTCCTCGCTGCGCACCACCTCCCGCGCCAGCCGGGTCTTGCCGACACCCCCCGGTCCGTGGACCGTGACCAGCGACGAGCTCGCGAGCTCACCCGCCAGGCGGGCCCGCTCCTCGTGCCGTCCCACGAACCGGTCGCTGAACACCGGCGGCCGAGCGGGGGTCGGGCCGGTCGGCATCACCGGGCGCGCCGGGGCCTCCTGGCTCGGGAGCAGGCCCTGCAGCGGGTAGCCCCCGGTCGACAGTTGGCGGAGCGCGTCGGACAGCGAGCGGGCGCTGTCCCACCGCGCGTTCGGGTCCGGGTGGAGGCAGCCGATCAGCACCGAGCCGAGCCCGGGGCGGTGGGCGTCACACAGGGTGGTGAGGCGCTCTCGTTGCTCGTCGAGGAGGTGGGCGGCGGCGAGGCCCGGACGCCCCGGCGGCAGCGCCCGCTCGCCGGTCGCGAGCCGGAACAGGGTGACCCCGAGCGAGAACAGGTCGGACCGCAGATCCGACTGGCCCCGCTGCTGTTCGGGCGGGCAGTAGCCGGGGGTGCCCGCGGGGCGGCCCGGCCCGCCGAGCAGGGACGACAGGCCGAGGTCGACGACCTTCAGTAGGCCGGAGCGGTCGATCAGCAGGTTGGACGGCTTGATGTCCCGGTGCACCACCCCGCCGCGGTGGATCACGTCGAGCGCGGCGCAGGTCTGCACGCCGATCTCGATCACCGCGTCGGCCGGGAGGGGCGCGCGGCCCAGCAGGGACTGGAGCGACGGCCCGTCGACCCGCTCCATCGCCACGAACCACCGGTCACCGTCTTCGCCGAGCTCGTGGATGCTCACGAGGTTCGGGTGGTGGAACCGCGCGCCGAGCCGCGCCTCCTGCGCGAGGTCCTCCAGCGTGCCCGCGCCCCGGAGCAACTTCAGCGCGACCTGTCGCTCGAACCCGAGCGGTCCGCGGAGCACCGCCGACCACACCTCTCCCGCCCCCCCTCGTCCGAGGAGGGAGTCGAGTTCGTACCGACCGATGCGCTGACCCGGCTCCACCGGTGCCCCGTATCCCGGGTGGGCCGCGGACCGCGGGCGCGGTAAAGGGGCGACCATGCAACCCCGGGGGCGACCGCGAGGGACCCGGCTGTCGCGGGGCTTCGTGTCTCCGGCAGAGCGGGCGCGCGCGCTCGAGTGGCTCGGCACCCTCCACCCGCTGTGGGAGCACCGGTTCTCCACCGTTCGCCCGGTGCCCACCGGCGAGACCCAGCGGATGTTGCACCGGCCGGTGTACTGGTTCGGCAACTGGCAGTTCGCGTGCCTCGGCTACTACACGCCCCCGCACGGGGTCGCGCAGCGGTGTGTGCGCGCAGAGCCGTTCCCGGAGCTGCTGCAGGGGTGGGCCGCGCGGATCGAGGCGCAGGTGCGCGACACCTTCCCGGCGGCGTTCGTGCCGGAGCGGTGGCGGCTGAACACCTGCCTGGTCAACTTCTACGGCTCGCGGGTCGACCCCGACGGGCGGCGGCACGACCAGGCGCGGGTGGGGGCGCACCGCGACTTCGAGCCCGGTCCGGTCGGATCGATCTCGCTCGGTGAGCGGGCGCTGTTCCAGTTCACCACCCGCGCGGGCGAGGTGGTGGAGCAGCTGTGGCTCGAGGACCGCTCGCTGATCGTGTTCGCGGGCCCCCACCACAAGGACAAGTGGTTCCACCGGGTGCAGCGGGTCGCGCGCGACGGCGGGCACGAGCTGCCGCCGCCGATCCCCGGGTTCTCGACCCGCCGGGTGAACTTCACGTTCCGGTACGTCCCCGACGAGGTGGTGGTCGACCTGGCCGAGCTCGGCCCCACCCCCCGGGCCGACGTGGCCGAGCTGGTGGACGAGCTCGCGCGCAGCTCCCCGTACTGGTCGGGGGCCCGCGGCGGGTAGCTCAGTACTCGTACCGCAACGTGCGTCCGATCCGGTCCATCTCCTGCTCGAGCGCCTCGACCTCGCGCCGCTCCGCCCCCGACAGCCCAGACCGGTCGACCTCCGGGCCGTCGTCGTCGCGGCCGCGCAGATCGTACAGCTCGAGGCCTCCCCGCTTGTTCCGCAACAGCTTGAACCGCGGGCCGCGGACCGCCACCAGGTCGGTGTTGTACGGGCCAGCGCCGATCGGCGCGAACCGCTCGGTGTACACGAACCGGCGCTCGGTCGGGGCGCCCGGGTCGTCGAGCGCAGGGGCGAAGCTCGTGCCGTCGAGCGCGAGCCCGTCCGAGGAGACCCCCGCGAGGTCCAGCACGGTCGGCAGCAGGTCGACCGCGTGCACCAGCGCCTCCGACGTGCCGCGACCGGTCACGCCGGCGCCGGCGACGATCAGCGGGACGTTGGTGCCCCCTTCGTACAGGGTGGCCTTGCCGTGGCGCGGGTCGAACGGGGGCAGGATCCGCGCCTGCTCGGTGCCGTTGTCGCCGACGAACACCACGGTGGTCCGCGCCGCCAGCGCGGCCGGCAGGGCGTCGAGCAGCCGCCCGACCTCCCGATCGAGCGCCGCGACCATCGCCTCGTACTGCTGCGCCTCGGTCGCCCGAGGGCCGAGCTTGTGCCCCGACACGTCGGCCGGCGGGGTGTGCAGGGGCTCGTGCACGTCGTTGTAGGCGACCCACAGGAAGAACGGCTCGGGCAGCTCGCGCAGCGCCGCGATCGCGTCGTCGGTGGTCTCGACCGTGGCGTAGGTGTCGGACCACTCCGGACGCCCGTCGACGTTGCGCTCGTGCCGCGCGTAGCTCCCCCGCTCCCCGCGCGAGGTGAGGGGGAGGTTGCCGATCGAGCCGCGCGCCCGATCGAACCCCTGCAACAGCGGGTGGCGGAACGCCGAGGGGGTGTCGAACCCCGACAGGTGCCACTTCCCGAGCGCCGCGGCGCTCCAGTTCGCGCCCGAGCGCTCGAGCGCCTCGGGCACGGTGACCTCGCGCAGCGGCAGCTCGTGCTCGCTCGAGTCCAGGTCGACGATCCCGCCCATCCCGTTGCGTCGCCCGTACCGGCCGGTCAGCAGGGCCGCGCGGGACGCCGAGCAGGTGGGGTAGGTGTACGCGTTGCGGAACAACACGCCCTGCGCCGCCAACCCGTCGATCCGCGGGGTGTGCGGCGCGTTCGGGGCTTCGCCGTACG
>JBEBJC010001321.1:0-2120 GCA_040080105.1 Myxococcota bacterium | reverse complement strand
CCAGAGGGGAGAGGGAGAAAACGTGCTTCACCCCGGCTCTAACCGGCCCCCTCTCCCCTCTGGGGAGAGGCGAGCATTACCCGGTCCGCGGGGAGGATCCTAGCCGAACGCCCGGATCACCGCGTACGCGATCGAGCTCACTACCGCCGAGGCGGAGGACTGGATCAGCGCGACGAACAGGGCGTGCAGCAGCGACAGGTTCAGGCTCCGGCGGTACACCACGGTCGAGGCGCCGATCCACAGCAGCCCCGACACGGTCGCGGTGAGCGCCTTACCGAGGAACAACCCCACGGTGAAGCCCCACGCGGTGGTACCCACGAACCCCAGCACCAGCCCCACGAGCGCGATCCGGGTCGCGCGGCCGAGCCGCGGCGCGGGCTCGCCCGTGATCGCCACCGCCAGCTGCAACAGGAACCCCTGCGCCAGCAGCAGGCCGATCACCGTGAGGGCCGACAGACCGATCGTCGTCATCCGACCTCCCGGATCGACCATACCCCGATGTGACACGTTGTGACGTCGATTGGTGGTCTCACCGGGCGGCCGCTACTTCACGTGTCCGGAGCCCGGAGGAACCTCCAGCGAAGCTGTTCGGAACCAGGACCGTCGACCCCCCCAGGAGCCACTGTGGCCGATCTTCTTGCGTCTTTCGGGCCGCGTGATGCTCCGGTCTCGACGCTCCAGGATTCCGGGCAGTCAACCTGCGCGACTTCGTTGGTGCATCATCCTCCGGGCTCCGTCCGCTCGCCTCAGTCGTCGAGGCGACGGTAGATCCGGCGAAACTCGACCGGCTCGCGCAGCGTGGGGCCGTCGATCTGGACCACCACCACCCGCGAGCGGGCAGCCGCCTCATCCGCGTCGGGCGCGGGCGGGAGCCACGACTCGAGCAGGACCATCGCCTTGAACCGGCGCTCGACCACCAGCACCTCGTCGTCGACGCCGATCCGCAGGCGGTAACGGTCCCCGGTCTCGGGGATCACCTTGGTCCACTTCGACCCGCGGACCAGGCTGGCGCCGTCGCCGAAGTCGATCGCCACGGTGGTCGCGTCGACCGGGTCGAACGCCACCCGCCCCGATCGGCCGAGGAGGGACAGCGTCTGGTAGATCGCGTCTTGCGCCGACTCTTCGGCGTTCGACTGGCCGCCGTCGGGCGCGTATTGGCTCCCTGCGCCGCCTCCGTCCGCCGCCGGCGCGAGCGCGACCCGCTGCACGAGCTCGGTCGGATCGTCGCTGCGGCTGGGATCGAGACCCCACGCCCCGCGCCACCAGGCTGCGGGGGCGTCTGCTGCCGGGTCCGCCGCGGCGGCCCACCCCATCCAAATCCACGTCCACATCATCGGCTCCCGGTGTCGACCGGCGGGGGCGGCGGCGCCCCGGTGTCGACCGGCGGCGGCGGAGGGGCGCCGGTGTCTCCGGGCGGAGGTTCGGCGCCGGTGTCTCCTTCGGGCGGCGGCGCGCCCGTGTCCTCCGCGGTGTCGTCTCGCGGCGCCGCGGTGTCGCGCGTGTCTTCGTCTCGCGGCTCGGCTCCGGTGTCGTCACTCGGCGGCTCGGCGGTGTCCGCGGGGCCGGGATCGGGCCGGTCCTCGGCCAGCGCCGTGTCGCCCGTATCCCCCGTGCCCGCCCAAACCACCGAGGCCGTGTCGTGCTCGACCTGCGACAGGGGGTCGGCCGGCGGGTCGTCGGCCTCGGCCTCGTCGACCGACAGCGACGGGGCCACCCCCTCGACCTCGGCCTCGGCCACGGCCGGCGGATCGAACCGCGCCTCGTCCGGCGGTGTGCTGAGCCACCCGAGCGGGGGCTCGCAGCCGAAGTACACGTCCGACGCCGGGGCGGGGGCGTAGTACAGGTGCGGCTCGTCGCACTTCGGCTCCTCCGGGAGCGCGAATCCGCACCCGGCGAGGAGCCCGACCATCGACAGCCCGATCATCACCCGGAGCCTAACCCGGTCCGCCGCCGGGCATGGTTTCAATGCTGGTCCACGGTTGCAGCCCGTCCATCGCCGCCCCGGGCCAGGAGACCTGCCCGGTCGTGCCCACGTTCGGCCGGTCCTGGGTCCCGAGGATCTGGATGCGGCCTGCGTTCCGGAACGGGGGCGTCCGAACCCCGCCGCCGGACGACGCGGT
>JBEBJC010001320.1:0-2121 GCA_040080105.1 Myxococcota bacterium | reverse complement strand
TGGCCCGACCGGGCGATCTCGGTCGGCTTGTGGGGCGCCGGCCTGTGCTGGTTGGTCCCGATGATGACCACGATGATGGCGGTCGGCGCCGTGGTCCCAGCCGATCGGACCGAGTGGCTGTCCCGGCTGTACTGCCGCGGGCAGGTGGCGCTGACCGGCGCCCGCTGGCGGCCGGTGGTCGATCCCGCCGTCGATCCGGCTCGACCCTATCTGTTCGCGTCGAACCACGTGAACTTGCTCGACCACGTCACGATGTACAACGCCACGCCCCACTTCAAGCAGGGGCTGGAGCTGGAGACCCACTTCGACATCCCGGTGTACGGGTGGTTCATGCGCCAACGCGGCACGATCCCGGTACGCAAGGGCGCGAACGGCCAGCCCGACGAGCTCCGGGAGCACTTCCGCCGCGAAGTTGCACTCGGGCACTCGATCCTCGCGTTCCCGGAGGGCACACGGACCCGCGACGGGACCGTCGGGCGGTTCCGCAAGGGGGTGTTCCTGATCGCGCGCGACCTCGGGTTGCCGATCGTGCCGGTCTCGGTCACCGGGATGTACGAGTCACTGCGCGCCGGCAGCGCGCTGTTCCGGCGCGCCGGCGACGTGACCGTGTACTGCGACGCGCCGATCGATCCGACCGGCGTGCCCGACGACGGCATCGGGGAGCTGGCCGAGCGCGTGCGCGCGGTCGTGGCAGGACGGGTGAGCGCGCACCGCGCACCGAGCGGGTCGTGACCGACGAGGACGGCCGGGTCCGGCGCGGCCAGGAGTCGCGGGAGGCGCGCCGAGCTCAGATCAAGGGCTCGGCGCTGGAGGTGTTCTCGGCCCGGGGCTACCACCAGACCAGCGTGTCCGACCTGGTGGAGGCGGCCGGGGTGGCGCGCGGCACGTTCTACCTGTACTTCGACAGCAAGGACGCGATCTTCCTCGAGCTGCTCGACGACCTGCTGGTGCAGCTCCGCGGCGCGATCGTCGGGATCGACACCCGACCGGGCGCGGAGAGCATGGAGGTGCAGCTGGTGCAGATCGTCGCGCTGATCCTGCGCGCGTTGGTCGAGAACCGCCCGCTCACCCGCATCGTGTTCCGCGAGGCGATCGGCCTGCACGCAGACGTCGACCGGCGGGTCCGGCTGTTCGAAGACGAGCTGCACACGTTCGTCGCGGCGTCGCTGACCCTCGGGGCGACCCTCGGGACGATCCGCGCGATCGATCCGGCGGTCGGCGCGAGCTGCATCGTCGGTTCACTGCGCGAGATCGCCCACCGGAACGTCGTCGGCTCCGACGACCCGATCGCGGTGGAGCCGATCGCCCACGCCCTGGTGGACTACCACCTCCGGGGCCTTTCCTCGCCAAACGCATGAGAACATAGGTAGAACCGCGTCATCCGGGCGGCCTCTAGGATTGGGGGGTCACTCGCGCTATCCTTACAGTTCCGGAGGTCGTCGCTCGTCGCGAGAATCATCTCGCAACCAGCGGGGACCAGCGGTACGCCAGGCGCGCAGCGGGCCAACGGTCGCGACATGAAGGTCTGTCCGGAGTGCGGAACCCAGTACGAAGATCACGTGCCGACGTGTATCGCCGACGGCGCCACGCTGACGTCTGGTGCCAGAGCTGCCAGCGGAGCCCCCGCAGAAGCGGTGGCGCCCGCCGCCGCTCCCGAGGCACCGGCGGCGCTCCCCGAGCCCAATCCCCCTCGCCGGAGCGCGCTCGCGCCGTTGTTGTTGATCGCCAGCGCGGCCGCGATGTTCGGGTTCGTCGGCTTGGTGGCGGTGATCGTCGTGTCCACCCGCGCGTACGAGGGTCCCCGGCGGTTCGAGCCGGTGTCGGTGTTGCCGCCGGTGCGGGAGACCCCGCCCGCCGCGCCCGCGGCGCCGCGCGAGCAGCCGCCGGTCTCGGTGCCGCTGTCGTCCGAGCCGCTGCACGCCAAGGTGTACGAGAACGAGCAGTTCGTGTGCGAGACCCCGTGCACGATCCAGCACCCGGCCCACGCGCCGTTGCCGCGGTCGTTCGTGTTCAAGGCGGACGGGTACCGCGACGTCGTGTTCGACATGGTCGACGCGAACCAGCCCGTTCAGGTCCGCCTGACCCGCGCGCGCGCCCCCACCGGGCCGCCCCCCGCGGTGC
>JBEBJC010001319.1:0-2123 GCA_040080105.1 Myxococcota bacterium | reverse complement strand
GGCCTGTCTCGGGCCGGCTCGGATCCGTCACAGGCGAGCAACCACCACATCGACCCTCCCGTCCGACCGACTTATCGGAACAGGGGCCGGCCCGAGCCAGAGTTCACAGGCCCGCCGGTGAGGTCCAGGTGGCGCTGCGGGTGCTGATCGCCGACGACGAGCTGATGGCGCGCAAGCGCCTCGCGCGGCTGCTGTCTGCGCTCGACGGCGTGGAGGTGGTGGGGGAGGTGATCGACGGCGCCGAGGTGCTCGACGCGGTGCGCGGCGGCCTCGGCGTGGACCTGGTCTTGCTCGACGTGCACATGCCGAACCTCACCGGGATCGACGCGATGCAGCTGCTCGGCGCCGACGGGCCGCTGGTGGTGTTCACCACCGCCCACGCCGATCACGCGGTGGCGGCGTTCGACGGCGGGGCGGTCGACTACCTGCTCAAGCCGATCGATCCGGCGCGGCTCCAGCGGGCGCTCGACCGGGTGCGCGAGCGGCGCCGGGTCGAGCCGACCGGCTCGGCGCGGATCCCGATCCCGACCCGCAAGGGGTTGGTGCTGCTCGACCCGGCGGACCTGGGCCACGCGATGATCGAAGGGGAGTCGGTGGTGCTCGTGACCCGCAAGGGACGGTTCTACACCGACTTCCGTCTCGGTGACCTCGAGCGGCGGCTCCCGGCGACGTTCTTGCGGGTGCACCGCCAGGCGTTGGTGAACCTCGAGCGGATCGACCGGCTCGAAGATCAGGAGTCCGGCGGGTACCTGGCGGTGCTCGACGACGGCACGACCCTCGCGGTGTCGCGGCAGGTCGCCCGGCAGCTCCGCCGGGCGTGGGACGTGTGAGCGTCAGTCCTCGAGCGGGCTGTCGCGGGTCTCGACCACCCACGGCAGCAGCCCGAGCCCCACCACCGGCACCAGCGCGACCCACCCCAGCACGCCCATCGCGGTGCCGAGCGCGTCGGCGCCGCGCGACGCGACCCAGCCGACCAGGAACGGGCCGCCCGCGGCGACCACCCGGCCGGCGTTGTAGCAGAACCCCGCGCCGGTGGCGCGCAACCGGGTGGGGAACAGCTCGGGCAGGTAGTAGGTGAACGAGCCGAACACCCCGAACACCGTGAGCCCGATCGGGAAGTACGCGTACAGGCGGCCCACCGGCGGGAGCGGGGCCACGAACGCCAGCGCGAGCGCGAAGGCCGAGCCGACGAAGTACGCGGCGAACATCGGGCGCCGCCCGATCGACTTCGACAGCGGCACCGTCAGCAGGGTGCCGATCAGCCCGCCCAGGTTGAACAGGTTGGTGGACAGCGCCTTCCAGCTCTCCTTCAGCCCGGTGGTCGCGCGGGGGTCGAGGCCGCGCGCGCCCGCCTCGACCTCGGCGAGGCCCGAGGCGATCACCGGGATGAACGCGTTGCACGCCCACCACATCAGCAGCGCGACCACCGCCATCCCGAGGCCGGACAACGTGCGCCGCACCATCGCGGGGGCGAACAGCTCCGGCAGCCGGGGAGGCGCCGACGCCGCGGCGACCGTCGCCCACCGCGCGGGCTCCTCGACGAACCACCGGACCGCCAGCGCCACTGCGGCGGGCACGAGCCCACACAGGAACACCACCCGCCACGACCACTCGGGGGAGCCGGGCAACACCACGCCCTGGATCAGCCAGGTGGCCTGCGTCGCGAGGAACAGCCCGAGGGGGGCCGAGGTGTACAGCAGCGCGCCGGCCTCGACCCGGCGGTGGTTCGGCACGACCTCGGCCACCATCGCCGCGCCGGCCGCCCACTCGCCGCCGATCCCGAGCGACGCCACGATCCGGCACCCGAGCAACACCCAGATGTTCGGGGCGAACGCACACGCGGCGGTGCCGAGGGAGTACAGCGCCATCGTGATCATCAGCGTGCGGGTGCGGCCGATCCGGTCGCCGATCCACCCGAACACGATCCCGCCCACGGCCCAGCCCAGGAGCAGGGTCGCCGACAACACCCCGGTCCACAGCAGGGTGGCGGAGCGGGCCTCGGGGGTCCCGAGCGGGAGGTGCAGCAGCACCGGCACGCAGCTCGGGGCGACGAAGTTGAACAGCAGGCCGTCGAACACGTCGAAGCCCCAGCCCAACCACGCGGCGAACAGCACGGTCCACTG
>JBEBJC010000241.1:0-10108 GCA_040080105.1 Myxococcota bacterium | reverse complement strand
TCGCGGCCCCCCCGGTGGTCGAGGCCCCGAGGCCCGCAGCCCCGGTCGCGCCTCCGGTCCCGGCCCCGAAGGTCGCGCCGCCGGATGTTGGGCCCCCGAAGGCGCAGGCGCCGGTTCCCGCGCCCCCGAAGCCCCAGCCGTCGCAGTCCACCGCGCTCGCCGCCCCTGCGCGGGCCGCGGCGCCGCTCCCGCCCGCCGCAGCGCTGCCCGGCCCGAAGTGGTCGCGCGCGCAGCTCGAGGTGCTGGCGAGCGACAAGATCAGCAAGGTGTTCGGACCACAGTTCGCGCTGCAGGACGACTTCCCCCGCCAGGTCCGGATGCCCGAGCCGCCGCTGCTGCTGGCCGATCGGGTCGTCGGGCTCGACGCCGAGCCCGGGTCGATGAAGACCGGCGTGATCTGGACCGAGACCGACATCACCTGGGACGCGTGGTACCTGCACGACGGCAGCATGCCGGCCGGCGTGATGATCGAGGCCGGCCAGGCAGACCTGCTGCTGATCAGCTGGCTCGGGGCCGACTTCCAGAACCGCGGGGAGCGGGTGTACCGCCTGCTCGGGTGCACCTTGACCTACTCGGGCGGGCTGCCCCGCCCCGGCGACACCCTCCGGTACGAGATCCACGTCGACGGCCACGCGAACCTCGGCGCGACCCGGATCTTCTTCTTCCACTACGCGTGTGTCGACCAGCACGGGCAGCCCCGCCTCACCGTGCGCGAGGGCCAGGCCGGGTTCTTCTCCGACGCGGAGCTCGACGAGTCGGGCGGGATCTTGTGGACACCCGAGACCGGTGAGCACGACGCGACCGCGCGGCTCGACCCGCCGGTGGTGGCCTCGGTGGCCCGGACCTACGACGACGCCCAGGTGCGGGCGTTCGCCGCCGGCGACGCGTTCGGGTGCTTCGGCGGGCCCGGGTACGAGCGGCTGCAGACCCACGTGCGCACCCCGCGGATCGCGCCGGCGCCGATGTCGTTCTGGCAGCGGGTCACCGAGCTCGACCCCCGCGGCGGGCCGTGGGGCCGCGGGTACCTGCGGGCCGAGCAGGACGTCGCGGCGGAAGATTGGTTCTTCCAGGGTCACTTCAAGGATGACCCGTGTATGCCCGGCACGATGATGTTCGAGGCGTGCCTGCAGGCGCTCGGGTTCTACCTGACCGCGCTCGGGTACACGATCCGCAAGGACGGGTGGACGTTCGAGCCCGTCCCCGACCTGGCGTACGACCTGAAGTGTCGCGGCCAGGTGATCCCCGGCGACAAGGACCTCGTGTACGAGGTGTTCGTCGAGGAGGTGCACGACGGGCCGTGGCCCACCGCGTACGCCGACTTCTTGTGCACGATCGACGGGCTGAAGGCGTTCCACGCCCGCCGGGTCGGCCTGCGCCTGCGGCCCGACTGGCCGATCACCAGCCGGGCCGAGCTGCAGGACCTGCGCGACCCGGTCCCGGTCGCGCGCACCCCCGACGGGTTCGCGTTCGGGTACGCGAGCCTGCTCGCGTGTGCGTGGGGCAAGCCCTCCGACGCGTTCGGCTCGATGTACCGCCCGTTCGACGAGGGCAAGCACTGCGCGCGCCTGCCCGGACCGCCGTACCACTTCATGTCGCGGATCACCCGGGTCGCCGGGGCGATCGGCAAGATGGAGGTCGGCACCAGCATCGACCTCCAGTACGACATCCCGGCGGAGGAGTGGTACTTCAGCGAGAACGGCAACCCGACGATGCCGTTCTGTGTGTTGCTCGAGGCGGCGCTCCAGCCGTGCGGGTGGATCGCGAGCTACGTCGGTAGCGCGCTCACCACCGACAAGGAGCTGTTCTTCCGCAACCTCGACGGCAGCGCGACCTGGACCGAGGAGTGTTTCCCCACCAGCGGGATGTTGACCACCAAGGCCACGATCACCAAGATCAGCACCGCCGGCGGGATGATCATCGAAGGGTTCGACGTGGTGTGCGAGATCGCCGGGCGGCCGATCTACACCATGAAGACGGTGTTCGGGTTCTTCCCGCGCGAGGCGCTCGCCACCCAGGTGGGCATCACCCCGACCCCGGAGGACCGCGCGGCGCTGCACGCCCCGAGCGAGTTCCTGGTCGACCTCACGACCCGCCCCGCGCGGTACTGCGGCGGGCCGCTCCGGCTGCCGAACCCGATGTTGCTGATGCTCGACCGGGTCTCCGGGTACTGGCCCGAGGGCGGCAAGAAGGGCCTCGGCAAGCTCCGTTCCGAGAAGGACGTGAACCCGGCGGAGTGGTTCTTCAAGGCCCACTTCTTCGCCGACCCCGTCCAGCCGGGCTCCCTCGGGCTCGAGGCGCTGGTGCAGCTGCTGCAGTTCTACATGCTGCACGCGAACCTGCACGAGGGGATGGCGTCGCCGCGGTTCGAGCCCCTGATGATGGGGCGCGAGCTCACCTGGAAGTACCGCGGCCAGGTCGTGCCCGAGAACAAGGTGATCCGGGGCGAGATCGAGATCGTGGAGGTCGGCGAGGACGAGCGCGGCCGGTACGCGGTGTGCGACGGGTACCTGTGGGTCGACGACCTGCGGATCTACCAGGCGATCGGGATGGGGATGCGGATCGTCGACGATCCGTCCCACACCCCGCTCGCCCCCGAGCGCCCGGCCGAGGAGGGCGAGGTCGTGCTCGATCCGGCGCGCGACCCGTGGCTCGCCGACCACCCGCCCACCTGGACGGTGCCTGCGCTGCCCGCGATGTCGATGGTCGATCGGCTGGCCGCCGCGGCGCTCCGAGCCCACGGCGGCGTGGTGGTCGCGGTGAACGGGGTGAAGGTCCACCGGTGGGTGGTGCTCCCCGGCCCCACCCGCACCCGCGCGGTGGTGGGCGAACGGCGCGGCGACGAGGTGGACGTCGCGTTCGAGGTGTGGCGTGAGGCGCCGGACCCAGCGCTGTCCCGGTTCGAGCCGGCCGCCACCGGCACCGTGGTGCTCGGCGCGACCTACCCCGAGGGGCCGGCGCCGCGATCCGCGCACCCGGCGCCGGTCGCGCCCGATCCGTACGCGGCCGGTCACCTGTTCCACGGCCCGGCGTTCCAGTACCTGACCGAGCTGCGGATCGATGACCACGGCGCGTCGGCCAGTCTCGACGCCACCCGCGGGACGGTGCCGCGCGGGGCGCTGCACCAGGGCCTGCTCGACGCGGTGACCCACGCCCTGCCCCACGACGAGTTGCACCGGTGGTCCGCCGCGATCGGGGCGGACCTCGCCGGGTACCCCCACCAGGTCGACCTCCGCCTGTTCGGGCCGCCGCCGCAAGGGGCGGTGCGGGTCGAGGCGCGGCTCTCCGGGTTCGTCGACGAGCGGCGCCCGCGGTTCGCGCTGCAGGCGATCGACCTCGAGCGCGGCGCCGTGTGGGCCGAGCTGGAGCTGACCGAGATCCTGATGCCGAAGGGACCGATCGGCCGCGCGCCCGCCGCCGACCGGGTCGCGTTCCTGCGCGACCGGCGGCCGGTAGAGGGGCTGCGGCTGTCGTCGCACCACGCCGGGCTGACCACCGCGACGCTGGCCAGTGTCCGGGCCACCGACTGGCTCCCCGGCACGGTGGCCGCAGTGTACCGGTCGACCGGCGACCTGCTCGAGGACGTGGCGGTCGGCGACCACGTCGCGCGCGCGGGGGAGGTCCACCCGGGCACGGTGACCCACGAGCCGAGCCTCGCGGTGTCGACCGCGCTGCCGCTCACCCGGTGGCCGATCGCGATCAACCGTCGCCCGGACGCGGTCACCGTGCGGGCGACCGGGGAGCCGATCCTCGACCTTTCGCCGGTGCGCCTGTTCTGGGACCGCCAGTTCGCGATGGGGCGGTGGCCGGTGGAGGACCTGTACTACGGGCTGATCCAGCGGTTCGTGCGCCGAGTACACCTGGCGGACCCGGACCAGTACCTCGCGCTGCGCGGCCGGAGCGTGGTGTACGTGGCGAACCACCAGGTCGGCGTCGAGTCGCTGCTGTTCAGCATCGTGGCGAGCGCGCTCAACGGGGTGTCGACGGTGACGCTCGCGAAGGCCGAGCACCGCGCCACCTGGCTCGGGCGGCTGATCGCCCACGCGTTCGCGTACCCCGGGGTCGTCGACCCCGAGGTGATCGCGTTCTTCGACCGCGACGACAAGGCGAGCCTGCCGAACATCGTGCGCAAGCTCGCGGCCGAGATGAGCGGGCCCGGCAAGAGCGTGGCGGTGCACGTGGAGGGCACCCGCAGCCTCGAGTGCCGCACCCCGGTGCAGAAGATGAGCGGGGCGTTCATCGACATGGCGGTGAGCATCGGCGCGCCGGTGGTGCCGGTGCGGTTCGTGGGTGGCCTGCCCGCAGAGCCGCTGGAAGCGCGGCTCGAGTTCCCGCTCGGCATGGGCACCCAGGACGTACACGTGGGCGTGCCGCTGTCGCCCGAAGAGCTCGGGGCCTTGCCGTACAAGGAGCGCAAGGACCGGGTGGTGGCCGCGATCAACGCCACGGGGCCGTCCAACGCGATCGAGCAGCCGCACCCCGGTGACCCCGACCTCGACCGCCGGGTGCGCGCTCGGATGGCGCGGACCGGCGTCGACGAGCCACACGCCACGATCCTCGAGGTGTTGTCCGACCTGCCCGACCCGACGCCGGCGTCGATCGCGCTGCTGGTCGGCGACCGCACCGGCGCGCTGGCGACCGAGCCCACCCCCCACGGGCGGTGGCTGGCGGAGCTGGCGCGCCGGCTGTACGGTCCGAGCGGGGCGAAGGTGCGCGAGGGCTGAGCCGGGCGGTTAAGCTCGGGCGATGTTCCTGTTCGCCACTGCGTTCGCCGGAGTCCCGCCCGAGATCGGCACCGAGCCGGTCGAGTGGCTCGGGTGGACCACCGACGATCGGTGGCTGGTGGTGCGGGTCCGCGCCCCGGTGCACGCCGACGGGTGGCTCGGCGGCACGGTGGAGGAGCTGCTCGCGGTGAGCACGTTCGGCGCGTTCACCCAGCAGTGGGTGGTGTCGACCGAGCGGGCCGCCGGGCCGATCCCGTTCGCCCTGAACGGCCCGAGCCCGATCGACCTCGAGTCCGCGTGGCGCGCCGTGGCCACGCTCCCGACGGCGCGCGGGTACGAAGGGTGGGCGGCGGCCCACCCGCTGCGCCCGCCGGAGTTCGGCGACCCCTGCGGCGACGCCAGGTGGTTCGCCCGACCGACCGAGGTCGGGGTGGAGCGGGACGGCGTCGAGTGGGCGCTCGGCCGGGTGGGCCCCGACCAGGTGGTCGACTGGGTGTGGTCCGCCGACTGCGCGTGGGTCGCGTGGGCGTCGCACCGCCGGGGCGAGGCAGGCATCGGCGCGATCTCCACCGCGCCCGCCGGGCCGCGGGTCGCGGTGGTCGGGCCCCCGCAGGGCGTCGCCGCCCTCCTGCCGGCGCTCGCCTCCCTCGGGTACGGCGCCGACGAGGCGGTCCCGTTCACCCCGGCGGTGGCCCGCGGCGCGACCCCGATCGTGTACAGCACCGAGCGGGCGCGGCGATCGGCCGAGCGGATCGCGGCCTCGCTGCCGGGGGCGGTGGTGGCGCCGCTCACCGTCGCGACCGACTACGACGTGTTGATCGCCCTCTGACACAGGTCGACACATCGGGTGGGAACGCGCTGGACGGGGGCCGCGTACGGTCCGCGCAGGAGGAGAGGGGTTGGTGGCGATCGCGGTGCCGGACGCCTTGCGAGGCCGTGTCCCTCCCCCGCCGCCCGGTGTTGTGCGACCTGCTCGAACGGAGGGTCGGGTGATCTCAAGTCGGGCGCTCGCCGGCCGACGATGGGGGCATGGTAGACCCCGATCGGTTCCCGTTGCTCACCACCCTGCTGGCGAAGGACTCGAACGGCGCCTTCCGGGACGAGCTCGAGCGGTTCCGCGACGAGCGCGTCCCGCGGCACCCCCGCCGCGAGGTCCGGGCGGTGGCGCGCCTGCAGGCCGGCGCGTATCAGCGCTCGGTGGTGCTGTGGGACGTCTCGCGCTCCGGCGTGTCCCTGGTGTTGCCCGAGAGCGCCGCTCCCCTCCGGCTCGAGGACCTGGTCGACCTGCGGCTGGTGCTGCGCACGGAGCTCGGGGTGATCGAGGTCAAGATCGTGCTCGTGCGGATGGTGTCGATCCGTCAGGCGGCGCTGCAGGTTGCGTTCCGGTTCGAGGACCTGTCGGACGACGACGCGCTGGCGCTCGATCAGCTCGGCTCGCTGCTGGTGTCCGACCTGCTCCGCGCGAGCGAGGACCTGCTGGTCGACGACCCGGTGTAGGGGTCAGAGCGAGCCCACGTACCCCTGCAGCACGCCGACCTGATCGGGGGTGAGCTGATCGGTGGCCAGGCACGAGCCGCCGCCGCAGATCGAGTACGGGTACATCAGGTTCGTGCCGAGCGCGTCTTCACACGCGGCGGGCCCCAGGCACTCGACCGTGTCGTCGAGCGCGTCCCAGTACTCGTACCCCCCCTCCACCGGGTGGAACAGGCCCTGGTAGTGGCCGACCTCGTGCGCCATCGTCTCGCCCATCAGCCGGATCTCGTCCTCGTCGAACGCCGCGTTCACGCCGGCGTGGGTCAGCCACGACAACACCACGTACGTCGCGGTGGTGGCTTGGATCGTGCCCGGGATCGACGCCGCCACCCCGTACAGGCTGTTGCTCTGGCGCACCTGCTCGCCCACGATGAGCTGGAGCTCGCGCGGATCCTTGTCCTCGGCCACCGCCTCGACGGCCGGATCGTCGGCGGTGAACGTCCACGGCAGGTGCGGGTCGAGCGCGCTCGACTCGTACCGCTCGTCGAGCGACAGCCCGTACATCGCCCAGATCTCGCGCCACCGCTCGACCGCCTGCTCGACCGCGTCGACGACCGCGGGGTCCGCGTCGACCCCGTCCGCGTACACGATCCGGACCGAGACCTGCGCTTCCCCTGCGTCGTCGTCGCGCTTGAGCGCCACCCACCCGTCGACCGGCGCGTTCGGCACGTAGTACCCGTCGTCGTCGACGACGCTCCACACCATGCGCCACTCCCCGGGCTCGAGCGGGCCGTCGCTGTCGCGCACCGGCCAATCGAACGCGGTGGTGCGGCTGAACCCGAACACCGCCGACGTGAGCGAGTACGGGCTCCAGTACCAGTCCTGCCACCGGAGAACCCGCACGCCGTCGGGATCGTACAGCCGCTCCATCGACACGTACCCGTCGGCGCGGGCGGTGACCTGGAAGTGGGTCACGTCGGGCGGCACGTCGACCCGCACCTCCCACGTCCCGGCCGACGAGGTGCGATCGGTGAACGACCACGACTCGAGCATCTGCGGCGGAGCGTCGTCGTCGCCGCGATCCGGGCGAGGAGACGGCGTGGACGGGCACCCCGACGACAACACCCAGGTGAGGCCGAACACGGATCGGAGGTTCATGGGCGCAGGATATCCGCAGGACGGAGTCCGAGGACCAACAATTCCGCAGGACGAAGTCCGTCGACCGAGAACTCCCCCTCACCCCGGCCCTCTCCCCCGATGCGGGGGAGAGGGGGATCGGCCGGAGCAATTCCAGAGGACGGAGTCCGAGGACCGAGAACTCCCCTCACCCCGGATCGGGCTCCAGTCAGCGGCGGCCGGGGACCGACACGTGGATCCGGTTCAATCGCTCCGGGCTCGCCTCCTCGGTGTGCTCCGGCACGAGCTCCTGCCGATGGGGCGGGTTCAGCTGCACCCGACGCAGATCGTCGGCGAACAACCAGGCGATCGACTCGGCGACCTCGACCGCGCGCACCGTGTCGGCGCCGGTCGCGATCCCGCCCCCACCCCGCAGAGCCACCGCGCGGGACCCCCACTGAGTGGCGGCGCGGGCGTCGGTCACGGTGGCGGTGTCGGTCGATGGCAGGTCGACCCCGGCCCATCGGAGGCGCTCGACCAGGGCCGGCCCGGTGGGGCGGTGCTCGTGTGGGACCAGCGTGCCCTCGGACACCACCGCCCGCAGCGGCGGCCGGCCCGGCTGAGACAGCGCCACCACCAGCGCCGGCTGGCGCAGCCGCGCGCCGCGCATCGCGAGGAACGCGTGCATCCCGTTCTGGTACGCGTAGCCACACCCGGTGAACACCACCCACAGGTCGAGCCCCGGGGGCGGGTCGGTCTGCCACCGGCGCACGAGCTCCAGCAGCGCCGCCGGAGCGCTCGCGTCGTCGACCGGGCTCGGGTTCCACCGGTGCGCCACCGCGCCCACCAACATCGAGCCCGCGAGCACCGCGAGCGACACGACGTACATCGACAGCGACGGCCGCCCCCACGGCTCGGCCAGCGCGCGGAGCCAGATCAGGAACGTCAGCACCGAGGCGGCCACCACCAGCAGCTGCAGCGGCCGACGCAGCCAGCGGGGGCGGAGCGGGACGTACCGAGGCGCGTCGAGCGGCGCGGTGACCACCAGGCTGCCGAGCGCGTCGTCGACCTCGCGCCGCCACACGAGGTTGTACGACGCCGACTTCGGCAACATCCGGCGCAGGACCGAGAACCGGCCGGTGCCTTCGGCGATCAGGCTCGCGGTGGCGACGGTGCAGATCACCGCGGCCAGCAGCGGCCGGTACAGCCCGACCAGCCCGCCCGCGACCAACGCCGCGGCGTGACCGGCGTGGATCGCCCACGGGAACGCGAACGCCACGAACCCCTCGATCCGGGTGCGCGCGCCTTCGGGCAGGCGGCTGCGCACCTGGTGCAGCATCTCGCGCTCCCCTTCGGTGCCCGCGTAGCGGTGCGCCACGGCGCCGAGCGCGCGCAGCTCTTCGGTGACCCGGTCCGCGCTCTCGCCCACCATTCCTCCGAGATCGTCCTACCCCGGGGTCCGGTCGACCGCCAAAACGCGGTCTAGACTTGATCTGAACCGGGCCACCGCCTATCGTCGCACGGTCGGCTCCCGGCCCCGCGGGGGGCCCTGGCGGGAGACAGGGGAGACATGCGCTTTCGAGGTCAGGAGTTCACCGGCAAAGGGGTGAAGGTCGCGATCATCGACTCCGGTATCGACCCCACCGATCCGCGGCTCGAGGGCGTGACGGTGGAGGGGTGGTCGATCCAGCTCGGCGCGACCGGCCACGCGCTGCTGTCGCCCGACTACTCGGATCAGAACGGCCACGGCACCGAGATCGCGGCGGCGGTGCACAAGCTCGCCCCAGACGCCACCCTCGTCGGGGTGAAGATCATGGGCGAGCGCCTGCGCACGAGCGCGGAGTTGATGGCCGCCGGGATCGAGACCAGCGCCCAGTCCGGGTGCCAGGTGGTGAACCTGTCGCTCGGCACCCCGAACATGGGCAAGGCGCTGCTGCTGCGGGAGTGTGTGCACAACGCGGTGGAGCACGGCTCGGTCGTGCTCGCGGCCGCGCACCCGAAAGGTGAGCGCGCGTACCCGGCCGACCTGCCGGAGACGGTCGGGGTCGCGGCCCACCCCGACTGCCCGATCGACAAGACGTTCTACTTCAACCCGAAGCGGTTCCCGCGCAAGGAGTGGGGCGTGCTGTCGGACAAGTTCCTGTGCCACGGGTACGGGATCTCGCGCGACGGCCAGACCGGCCGGTACCGCGGCTCCGGGATGGCGACCGCCTACCTGTCGGGGTACGCCGCGTGCCTCGCCGAGGCGATGCCCGCGCACACCGCGGCCGAGATCATCGACGCGCTGAAGCGGCTCGCGCTCACGCCGATCCCGGAGATCGGCTACGGGTGATCGATGTGGTTCGCGCTGCTCTCGACCGTAGCTGCGACCGCGACGGTCCCGGATGTGTTCGGTCAAGGGGCCCGCTGGCAAGGGATGGGCGGGGGCGGCGTCGCCGTGGTCGACGACGGCACGGCCGCGTACGTGAACCCCGCGGGCCTCACCTGGGTCCGCCGGCCCACCGCCGGCATCGGGTACGTGTACGGCCAGGCGCGGTTCGACCCGGTGCCCCCGCTGTGGTGGGACACGAACCGCGACGGCCGGATCACCGAGGACGACCCGCCGCTGGTGTGGGACGCGAACCCGGCGCCGATGAACGGGGTGATGGTCCAGGCGTCGCGCAACGTCGGCCGCCCCGGGGGCAAGCGCCACTTCGGGATCGGGCTCACCACCTACGTGCCGACCCGGAACCTGATCCGGTTCGCGATGTTCGAGCTGTCGCTGCCGAACTACGTGATGTACGACCTGTCTCTTATAC
>JBEBJC010001318.1:0-2127 GCA_040080105.1 Myxococcota bacterium | reverse complement strand
TCCATTGAAATCGAAAATCAATTTCGCTTATTGGCGCGGGGCGCGGACCGCAACGTCACCAGCCCCCGAGCCCGCTGTCGTCGCCGAGATTGGCGGGGTCGAACCCGTAGGCCGCCGCGAGGATCGCGCGGGCGTCGAGCAGCCCCTGGCGGTACCGGTCGATGTCGGCCTGCGGGTCGGTCGGCAGCGCCGGACGCGAGCCGATCGCCTCGTGCAGCGCCGAGAAGTCGGCGTCCGACAGCGAAGACCGAGGCGAGAACTGCAGCCCGAGCGCGAACCCCTTCAGCTCGGACCAGTGCTTGGCGTGGTCGGCGTACACCCAGTCCGGCGTGCCGAACTTGCCGGTGTCGACGAGCTGCTCGTTCACGTAGTGCACCATCGAGGCCGCGATCGCGGCCTCCCACGCCCCGACCGCCCGGTCCCGCAGGCCCTGGAGCGCCGCGAGCTGCTCGGGATCGAGCTCGCCGTCGGCGGAGGTGATCAGGGCGCGACCTTCGACGAACGCGGCGAACGCGTCGCTCGTGAGGTCGGTGGGCGCCACCGCCCCGAGATCGCGCTTGCCGGCGCTGACCGCCGCGCCGTAGCTCACCTCGGTGGTGCGGTCGATCGCGCCGTCGGGGGCGTACGTGTCGGCGTAGGCGTCCCCGTCGAGCCGCTCGTCCGGCCAGTCGCCGTAGTCGTGTGCGGCGCCGAACCAGCCGTAGGCCTCGTCCCACGCGTGCTCGAGCGCGGAGTACGGCTCCCCGTCCTCGGCCGACGCGTTCGCCGACAGCAGGCCGCTGCCCTCGAGATCGTCGTCGAGGTAGTCGTCGGCGCCTTGGGAGTACGCGACCGCGCCGAGCAGGAACTTCTCGAGCAGCTCGCGCCGGTCGCGGCCCTCGGCGTCGAGCGCGACCGACCCCACCGGAGCGCCGTCCGGGCCGATCGGGATCGCGCCGTTCGACCGCGCCACCGCCGCGGCGTCGAGCTCGGCGAACCAGGTGCGGACCAGCGACTCCGGGCTGGTCACCCCGTCCTGGTCCCACCCCACCAGGGCGGTCGACCAGTCCCGGTGTTGCCCCTCCGGATCGTTGCCCGCGATCTTGCCGGCCAGATCCTTGTCGACGGCCACGTCGTCCCACACCTGCTGGACCGCCGGCGGATCGGTGTCGAGCCCGATCGGCACCGAACCCGACGTGGCGCTGTCGAACGCGTAGTAGAAGTCGAGCTCCGCGGTGACCTCACCCTCGACCGGGAACCAGCCGGTGTCGATCCGGCCGGTGAGCCCTCCGACGGCCCCGTCGAGCGCGGCGATCAGCAGGTGGCGGAACGTCTGGCCCCCGTGATCGACCGACGACGCGCCGGGGACGAACCGGGACTCGAACGTGTAGGTGTCGGGCACGGCCCCGTCGGTGTCGGGCCGGCCGGTGTCGGAGTCGGCGTCGGTCGGACCGGCGCAGCCGGCGATCCCTACGAGCAGGGCGAGGCGGGACATCGGATCTCCTGAAAACGATTTTCAATTTCAGGCACGGTATCGGGCCGCCCCGAGTCCCGCAAGCGCCGATCGCTCCGGGCGGGTAGATCAGCGCGTGGCCAGTCACTTCTCGATGTTGCGGTCGTTCGTGCTCGCCGACCTGCTCACGTTGGGCAACGCCGCGTGTGGCACCGGGGCGCTGTTCGCGTGCCTGCGGTACGTCGAGCACGGCGAGCGCGGGTTTGTGTGGATGGCGATCGGTCTGCTGCCGGTCGCGCTCGCACTCGACGTGGCCGACGGCACGGTGGCCCGCTGGCGCACCCGCCGCTACGGGTCGGCCGGCACGCTCGGCGCAGACCTCGACTCCCTCGCCGACGTTGTGTCGTTCGGGGTCGCCCCGGCGATGCTCGGCTACGCGCTCGGGTTGCGGGGCGGGTGGGACGTGGTGGTGCTGGTGTACTTCGTGTGCTGCGGGATCGCGCGGCTCGCGCGGTACAACGCCACCCACGACGCCCTCTCCGACGCTTCGGGCAAGGTCGCGTACTACGAAGGCACCCCGATCCCCACGAGCCTCGTGCTGGTGGCGGCGATGGCGGTGTGGGTGGTGGGCCTGGTCGCGGTGCTCGCGCTCACCGGCGTCCCCTGCGCGGGATCGCTGTGGGTCGGCGTGCACG
>JBEBJC010001317.1:0-2128 GCA_040080105.1 Myxococcota bacterium | reverse complement strand
CACCCCGACCGTGCCGGCCTCCTCCATCCCGCCGACCTGCAACAACACCGGCGCGCCCTTGGCGAGCGCGGCCGGATCGGCCTGCTGGGGGGTCGGAGCGACGACACACGCGAGCCACGCGAACCACATGGGCCCCTCCCGGGCCCCCGCTCTTTACCCCGCCGCCGGGCCGACCCGCTGCTCGTTCGGCAGGGTGCGCCAGGTCTCCATGCCGCCCGACAACATCCGCACCGACAGCCCGAGCTGCCCGAGCGCCCGCGCCGCGTCGTACGACCGCTTGCCCGACAGGCAGTACAGCCACAGCTCGCGGTCCCGCGGCAGCTGGTGTGCGGCCTCCCGCAGCCCGGACAACGGGACGTTGATCGCTCCGGGCACGTGGTCCCGCTCGAACTCGGCCGGCTCGCGCACGTCGACCACCAGCGCGTCGGTCCCGGGCAGGTCGGCCCAGTGCGCGAGCCGCACGTCCCCGTGCACCACGTTGTTCGCGACCAGGCCCGCCAGGTTCACCGGGTCCTTCGGGGCGCCGACCTGCGGCGCGTAGCACAGCTCGAGCCCCTCGAGGTCGGCCACCGTGCCGTGGGTCGCCATCACCGCGGCGATCACGTCGATCCGCCGCTCCACTCCGGCGCGCCCGACCGCCTGGGCGCCGAACAGCCGCCCGGTGTGCCGATCGAACACCACCTTCAGGTGGAGCGTCTCCGCCCCCGGGAACCACGACACGTGGTCCTTGGGGTGCAGCCACACCACCTCGGCCCGCTCGCGCAGCTCGGCCGGCAGGCGCTTGTACGCCACCCCGGTCGACGCGAGCGTCCACCCGAACACCGCGGTCACGCCGGTTCCGAGCACGCCCGGGTAGGTCGTGTCGCGCCCGCAGATCGTGTCCGCCGCGACCCGGCCCTGGCGGCTCGCCGGCCCCGCCAGCGGCACCACCACCGGCCGCCCGGTCACCGCGCACCGCTCCTCCGCCACGTCGCCCACCGCCCACACGTGGGGGTCGTCGGTCCGCAGGTGCGCGTCGACCACGATCCCGCCGGTCGGACCGATCGGGAGCCCCGCAGCCCGCGCCAGGTCGGACTCGGGGCGCACGCCGATCCCCAACACGACCAGGTCGGACGGGACGACCGAGCCGTCGGACAGGCGCACCCCGAGCTCGGCGTCGATCCCGGCCAACCCCACGCCCACGTACACGGTGACGCCGTGCGCGCGCAGGTGCTCGACCACCGGCGCCGCCATCTCGGGGTCGAGCGGCCCGTACACCTGGGGCGCGGCCTCCACCAGCGTGACCGCGAGCCCGCGCTCGACCAGGTTCTCGACCATCTCGAGCCCGACCGGGCCGCCGCCGACCACCACCGCCCGCCGCGGCGCCCGCTCGGTGATCCACGCCCGGATCGCGGCGCTGTCGGCGATGGTGCGCAGCGCGAACACCCCGGCGGTGTCGACCCCTGGGACGTCGGGCCGCACCGGCCGGGCGCCGGTGGCGATCAGCAACGCGTCGTACGGCTCGACCCCGGTGCGCCCCGCCGCGTCGCGCCACACGACCTCGCGCCGCTCCCGGTCGATCGCGGTCACCGAGGTCGAGGTGCGCACGTCGATGTTCAGCCGCTCGCGGAACCGCGCCGGGGTCATCAGCACGAGGTCCGACTCGTTCGGGATCACGTCGCCCACGAAGTACGGCAGCCCGCAGCTCGCGAACGACACGTGGGGCCCGCGCTCGAACATCACGATCGACGCGCCCTCGTCGAGCCTCCGCGCGCGCGCCGCCGCTGTCGCCCCGCCCGCCACTCCGCCCACGATCACGATCCGTCGCATCCGGTCCTCCGTCCTACTCGGGGGAGCCGCCAGCCGCCGCCGGTGTGACCTGGGACGCCCCACCCTTCAGCGGGCGGGGAACCGTAGGGTGCGAGACACCGGCTGGGTCAACGCGATCGGGTCGAACCGCCAGTCCCTCACCCGGTCGGACACGCAGCGCTCGACCGCCGGATCGGGGTGATCGAGGGCCCGGAGCTCGACCCGCGCCACCTGGCCGGTGGGCCGCACGTCGAACGTCAGCAGCCACCGGCCGGCGCTCGAGCCACCACACGCCTGCAGCGCCGGCTCCCACGCGTCGAGGTGGCGCACGATCATCCGC
>JBEBJC010001316.1:0-2133 GCA_040080105.1 Myxococcota bacterium | reverse complement strand
GACTGGAGCTCCCCGTGGAACCCTCAATGAAGCCGATCCCCCGCCTCCCCCGCCTCGCCCTGCACCTCGTCGGCTGGGATGCCGAGTTCCGCGCCCGAACGGGGTCGTGGAGGTTCCGATGCCGAGATCTGGTCGTGGAGGGCGACGCGTACGACCTGGCCGAGCTGGACGACCGGACGGGCGTCGAGCTCGCGCAGCTGCTGCACCAGCTCGCGGCCCACGGGGTCCGCGGCGCGGTCGGGCTCGAGGTCATCGAAGCCGCGGTTGGGGATCGCTCGTGAGCGCCCAGCTCTCCCTCGGCCTCGGGGCGCCCAGGTGGGATCGCCTGTGCGCCGAGCTGCCGATCACCCCTGGCCGCGAGCTCGAGGACGGCTCCCTCGTGTCGCTGTGGCTCCGCGGCCCCGCGGCCGGGGATGCACGGCGCCCCGCGTGGGCCGTCACCCCGGTGCCGTCCGGGTGCCTGGCCTGGGAGTTGGGGGCCAGGTGGTTCTACGAAGCGCAGACCCGCACGATCACCGCGGAGGGGTCGCAGTACGCCGGGGGGCCGAGGCGGGGTAATCGGCAGGACGTAGCCGAGTGGGCCCAGGACACGTTGCAGCGTCTCGAGCAGTCGCGGCAGCGTCTCGAGCAGTCGCGGCGCCTCTACCTACCCGGCCGCGGCGGCGTGCCGTTCGACGGGTAGCTGCGCTGCGACCCACGCCGACCCATCCCAGCGCAGCGCGCGCTCGAGCGGGGCGCCGGGCTGGCTCGGTCGGAGGAGGATCGCCTCGAGGCTCTCGCCGGTGGTCGGACGGACCACTGCCAGCCGGAGCACCTGCTCGGTCCGCAGCGTCATCCGCTGGGCGTCGTGCTCCCACCGCGACACGGTGGGCGGGTCGCTGTCGAGCAGCTCGGCGAACCTCGACCCCGACCAGTCGAGGTACTTCCGGAGAAACCGGATCTCGCCGCCGCCGAGCCGGCCGGGTCGGGTGGCCACGTCCTGGGCGACGCGTTCGGCGAGCGCGTCGAGCGCGGGGTACGCGACGGAGCTCTCCCCGCACGCGGGGCAGGTCTCGACCTCGAGGTCGACGAGCCAGACCCCCGGGAGGCTTCGGAACGGCTCGGTGGCGACGCCGCCGGACACGAAGTCCGCCTCGCCGCACTGGGTGCACTTCATCTCTCCCTCCACGCGGTCACGATCCGCACACGATCGGCGTCGATGATCGCCACCACGGCGACCACACCCGGGATCCGCCAGCAGTACCGCCAGCTCCCCCGCTCGAAGTCACAGCCATCCCACCGCCCCCGGCCGAGCACGCGCCGGATGTCCAACTCGTCGAGGCCGTCCTCGTCCATCTCGTCGAGGGCGTGCCTCGTGAACGCCACCCCTCCGGTGCGCCCGAGCGCGGCGACCAAGATCTCGCGGAGCTCGGAGGCGTCGACCGGTTCGTCCATGCCGTTTCATAACTTGATTCAGAATCAACACCACCCGAAAGGCGACCAAAGGCGACCAAACCGCGCGCCCCAATGGACAACTGAACACATGTGTGACGGAGGTGTAACCAAGAGTACAGGCTACCAAGCGCCGCAATCTACATGGGACCAGTTCGGGGGCTGATCCTACGCCCGATCTCGGCGAAACCTGGATCGTGGGGGACGGTTCATGGAGCACGTCGACGACGATGAACCGGGGCATCCCCCGCCGTCCTGGACCCTGCGCAGGGCGTTGACCGCGTCCATCCAGGCCGCCCACGCCCGATCCGGGATGACAATCGACGAGCTCGCCGACCGCGTGGGCTGCGACCGGAAGACGGTGTCGCGGGTGGTCAACGGCCACCGGTGGCACATCGACACCCTCGAGCGGGTGATGCGGGCGCTCGGGATCGAGGGGGACGTGGCCCACGCCATCCAGGGCGACGGCCCATGACCCGGTGCTCCGCCCCGTCGTGTCGCTGCGAGGCGCCGTGCTCGTTGTGGGAGGCGCCTGACGGCGGTCGGGGAGCGTTCGCCGATCTGGTGGTGGCCGGCGAGCCCATCCTCTCGGCGTTCGATGGCCCGGCGGTCGGGTGGCGCTGGAGGGTGGTCTCCCCCGGGCTGGCGGTCGCCGAGGTCCTCGACGATCAGGGGATCTGGTCCGAGGTCGCGACATCGGAC
>JBEBJC010000002.1:0-42688 GCA_040080105.1 Myxococcota bacterium | reverse complement strand
TCGGCGGCTTCAGGCAGTCCGGCAGCAGCCGCCACGCCCACCCCGCGAGGAGCAGCGGGATCATCGGCGGGTTGGTGACGGCGAGCGCGAGGCTGGTCATCACCTCCATCAGCGGGTGGAAGTAGTCCCACGCGGCCGACGCCCAGTCGGTGATGGTCGCGGTGCCGCCGTCCATCAGCCAGGTAGCGAACTCGAGCCCGAGCTCGGCCGGGAGCTGGAGCACGGACAGCAGCGCCTGGGCGCCGCGGACCATCCAGCCCATGCCGACGGCATCGGCGTTCGCCTCGGACTGCGCGAGCATCGCGTCGAACAGCTCGCTCATCCCGGTCGACACCGCGCCGGTCGCCGTCGCCGCGGTGTCGAACGCGGCGATGAACGTCTGCGCCATGGCGCTCGTCTGGGCCGCGTCCTCGGCCATCGTCGGCGAGCCCCAGTTCGCCCACAGGAACGACCCGGCCTCCCACAGCGCCTCGAACACGCCGAGCAGCTGGAACGCCCAGTTCAGCGGGTTGAGCTTCCACGCGAACTCCGACACCGACTTCAGCGCGTCGAACAGCCCCGGGCCCTCCTCGGACACGCTGTCGAGCAGCCACGCCTGGGCCTTGTCCAGCACCACGTCCACGATGTTGCCGTCCGTGGCGTCGATGCCGAGCACCGAGCACACCCCGTCCCACACCCAGTCGGCGAGGCCCTTCACTGCGCTCTGCCCCGCCGCCATCACCGCGAGGTACCCGTCGAACAGCGCCTTCGCCCCCGAGAACCCCGCCAGCAGCACCTTCAGGTCCGCGCCGATCAGCAGCGCCAACACGTCGTTGACCAGCCCGCCGAACGCCGACACCCCGTCCCGCAGCGCCACCGCGAGCGGGTTGTCGTTGAGCGACGTGAGCAGCCCCGACAGCGTCTCCATCCACCCCGCGAACGTCTCGCAGCAGCACGGGTCCCCCGCCAGCACCCCCTCGATCGTCGCGAACAGGGCCTTGACCTCGTCGACCAGGCCCCCGATGAGCTGCAGCGGGTCGAACCCGTCGAGCATCTCCGCGACGAAGGCCTCGAGGGCGTCGCCCAGCGCCTGCTCAGCGAACGCGCCGATCCCGCCCTCGAGCAGGTCCGCGAGCTCGGGCGACACGACCCGCACGGCCTCGACCACCCCGCTCGCCGCCGCCCCGGTGACCCCGTCGGTGACCGCGCCGACCGCGTCCCCGACGGCGCTGCGCAGGACGGGGCCGTCCGCTCCGGACGACGCAGACGACGGGGCAGCGGTCGCCTCCACCGGCCCGCTCTGCAGGTCGCCCTTGGCCTGGTGCGCGACCGCGGTGGCCTCGCGCTCCGCCGGGTCCGCCGGCGACGACACGCCCCCGCCCGGCGGCAGGCGCCCTTCGTCGTGCTGCACCACGTGCTGGAGCTCGTGCAGCAGCAGCTCGTCGCCCTCGGGGCTGCCCGGCGCGTACTCCCCGGCCCCGAAGTACAAGTCGGCGCCGATCGCGAACGCGTGAGCGTGCAACGCGTCCGCAGCCTCGCTCGCCGCCCCGTCGGTGTGGAGGGTGACGTGGGACAGGTCGTGGCCTAGCGCGGCGCCCATCCGCGCGGCGACGGCGGCCGGGAGCGGTCCTCCGCTGCTCCGCTCGAGCAGGGCGTCGACCGAGCCGTCGCGGGCGGCGGTCTCCGCATCCTTCGCGGCCCGCATCATCGCAAGGACCGCGCTGTTGTCGGGCGTGCCCCCCTCGACCCCGACGCCCGCGGCCTCCGACACCGTCTGCGCCGCCACGAAGTCGCCGAGGGCGGACCCTTCGCCGCGCAGCGACGCCTGGACCTCCCCGTTGCCGAGCTGCGCCTGCGCCCAGGCCGAGAACGGCGCCGACGCCTGGCCCGCGCCCGCCGCGGGAGCCGCCTCCGCCGCTCGGGAGCGCCGCCGCTCCCGCTGGACCTGGTCCGCCGAGCCCATCACAACCGGGCCGCGGTCACGTCGAACGGAGCGTGCTGGAAGCCCCGCGACCGCGCGTGGGTCACGAACGCGTCCGGCAGCGCAGCGTGGTGCCGTTCGACGTAGTGCGCCAGGTCCGCCGGCCACGCCCAGGTGCCGTCGGTCAGGATCGACGGCGTCCCGATGTACCCGGCGCTCGGATCGAGCACGTCGCGGACGGGTCCCAGGGCGGCGATGAGGACGGGCGCGCCCTTCAGGTACGCCACGAGCGCGGCCTCGTCCGCCTGGGGCTCCGCGCGGCGGGCGTCCGCGAGTCGCTCTCCGGCAGGGTCCCCGTGGCGCAGTTCGGCGAAGAACCCGACGCGGACGAGCTTGCGCTGCGGACGTCTCTTCGCGGCAGCCGACCGGCGGGCCTCCACCCGCGCCGCCGCCGCTCGGAGCGCGTCGCCCAACCCGTCGAGCGCCGCGGTCCGATCGGAGCCCTGCCGTCGCGCCCAGTCCACCAGGTTCGCCACGGCCTGCTTGGCCTTCTCCGCGTCGGTGGCGGCCTCTCCCGCGGACACCCCGAGGACATCGCGCACCTCAGGGCGCGGCCCGTCGACCGCGCTGGGGACGGTGCGTCCGCCCCCCCGAAGCTGCTCCAGCACCTTGCCGAACGCATCCCCGACCCGCGCGAAGCTCGAACGGAACCGGGCGTCGATCCACGCGCGGGCGGCGGCCTCGTCGACCTCGTGGACCGCGATGACCTCGTCCACGTCGACCGCGGGGCCTGCGAACCGCCGCACCCGCAGCGCGCCCTCGGCGAGCCGCGCATCGGCGGGGACGAGGAACCAGCGCTTGCGATCCGGCGTGTGGTACAGGTGCGGCGTCACGGATCCTCCGCGCGCCGACCTGCAGCCCGCGTGCCGCGTCTCGATCCGCATCACCGCTGCGTCGTCTCCGTCAGGGGTGACGGACGTCCGTCACCGACGTCAGTCACCTCGCCGAAGCGAGGGACAAATCACCAAAGACGTCCGTCGCGGGCTTGGGTCCGCGCGCCGTACCCAACGCGTACCCAACGCCGATCACCCCGTCCCAGCCGTAGCTGTCGGGGCTCGTCCACCCCTCCGGAGGCTGCATGGCATTCTGGAGGTCGTGGGTTCGAGTCCCATCAGCTCCACCAACCCCAACCCTGCGTTTCGAGTCGCTGACCGACTCCGCTTTCTGACCTGTACCCGACCCACCTCCACCCGTTCCGGAGGTCGCACGGTCGGCGAGCTCAGTCCCGCAGCACGACCGGGTTGTCGTGCAGCGACCTCCCCCCCGGCCTCGCAGCAACACGGGTCGCCGCGACGCCGCACCGGTTCGTCCGGGGTCGGTGGTCCAACGAGCCCGCGGCCTGCTCAGCGCGGGCGGAGGCGCTCCTCGCGGAGGGGCTCGTTGGCGAGGATGTCCTCCACCACCACCCGGCCGACCGCACTCGGTGTGTCGAGCACCGCGGAGTCCGGGACGAACCGAGGGGCGAGCTGCACCGCGAACAGGTCGTCGTCCACGATCACGTGTCCGGCGGGCAGCTCGCGCACCGCAACGACGACCGACCGAAGGTCCTCCGGGCGCCGCTGTTCTTCGAACCAGCGATCGAGCCCGAACGCGGCCCCGCCGACCGCGCCGACCCCGACGCCGATCACCAGCCCGACCAGCCCGGCGGCGGCGGCTCCGAACGCGGTCCTCATCGACCCAGACGCTCTTCGCGCAGCCAATCGCCCGGGAGCACCCGACGGGTGACGACGCGTCCAGAGGGGTCACTCCGCACCTGCTCGTCGAGGACGTAGTCCCGCGGAAGCCAGACCCCGTCCAGATCGTCGGGGGTCACCACCTGCCCCGGCAGCAGCGCCCGCGTCGCGACCGGCACACACTGGAACTCGGACGGGGGGCGGTCCCGGTCCCCCGGTTCGGACCGCTGCTCGCCGAACGTCGAGCAGCGGAGCCGGGCGTGCTCGAACTCCCGGCGCAGCACCCGCCGGTTGTCGGGGTCGGCGAGCCGCGCGGTGAGGCCCAGGCACGCCCCGCCGAGCAGTCCGACCAGTCCAGCCACCGTCACCACGAGTGCGCGAGCCATTTCACGCCGTATCGCACATGACCAGCGTCGGCCTGCCCAGCCCGATCGGCGTTGGGAGCCGATCGCATTTCCCATTCGGTGAGTTGTGAACGACTCGCCCATGTGTGACGATGGAAGCCGACAGGAAGGACAGGGGAGGCACCGATGCTGCTGTGGTTCCTTGGGTGCGGGCAGCCAAAGGACACGGAGGAACTCACGCCACCACCAGTCGACACCGGAACGAGCGAGGCCGTGGGCCCGACTGCTCACACCGCGTCGTCCCCGACCCGCGACACGGGTCCCGCAGCGACAGACACCGGGCGCGACACGGCCGTAGCCGGCGACACCGGCACGGCAGGGACAGGAGAGACCGGCGCCGCATCAGCCACCGGTGAGACCGGCATACAGCGGACCAACACCGGCGACACCGGGACCGTTGGCTCCGCCACCGGCGAGACCGGCCTGCCTCCAGCCACGAGCGACACGGGCGACACGGGGATGCCGTCGCTCGAAGTGTTCGTGGAGACCTGCACGTTGGCCCTCACGTCCAGTGCGCTGCCGGTGGGCCTGACGACCGGGAACCTCATCGACGCCGTCGCAGACGTGAACTCGTCGTGCGACCTTGGATACGGTGGCGGCATCGATCGCTTCGCCCGGATCGACATCCCGCCGGGGCAACTCGCCCGGGTCGACCTGGTGCTGCCCAACGGCGAGGGGTTCCTCCTCGAAGACTGCGGCTCGAGCTGCGTCTCGAGCAGGGTGTCCGTCGGGGTGCTGGAGTGGGCGAACCCCTCCGCGGATACGGTGAGCGTCACCCTCGCGCTCGAAGACGGCGACATGAGCGTCGCGCCCACGCTGTACGAGGTCGAGCTGTCGCTGTCGCCCCTGCCACCTCCGGCACAAGAGGCCTGCCCTGACGCACAGGTGGCCGAGCCGCTCCGCACTGGGGCTCACGCGGTGTACGTCGACCTTCGGGGCGCCACTGCCGACATGGACCCCGGACCTGGGAACTGCACGACCAACTCGTCCGGCCCGGACCAGCTGGTCGCGGTGGAACTCCAGCCGAACGAGGTGTTGCGCGCATACGCAGGCTGGCTCGCGGACCTGTACCTGGTGGGAGACTGCGCCGACCCGGCGGGCTCGTGCCTCGGGGCGATGGACACCCAGGAACCCTTCGGCTTCCTCGCGGAGCTGGAGCACGTGAACGACGGTGTCGCGGCAGAGCGCGTGTACCTCGTCGTCGACGATCCGGTGGAGGACTACCCCCAAGTGGAGGTGGCGGCGGTTCCGCTCCGACTGGATGTAGAGGTCGCCCCCGCCGGCGAATCCCTCCCAGCCACCTGCGCCGAGGCGGCCGCCGCTCCGCCCCTGTCGCCGGGCACCACCGAGGTTTCGCTGCCGCCGCTCGGCGGGTGGGCCCGGGTCGAGATCGGCGCGGGGGAGCGGGCGGTGATCTCGGGTGCGGGCTCGAGTCTCTGGGGGTCGGACACGCTGTGGGCGTACGCCTATCAGGACTGCTCGGACACAGCCCCGTTCCCGACCGGCATCATCGGCGGGTCCGGGGAGTACGGGATCGAGCTGTTGGGCGATCCGGTAGCTCCGGTGGAGCGGTTGCTGAAGGTGCTGCCCTCATACGGGCAGGTGACCCTGGGGCTGACTCTGGAGACGACTCCGTCCGGCTCGGTGTCCGAGGCCCCTTCGGACTGCGCCGAGGCCCTGCTCGCTCCGCCGTTGACCGCAGCAGGCACCTACGAGTTCCGAATCGACCCCAGCCCGACGGTGGCCGAGGACGACCAGATCGACTTGTCCGACTGCTCCTCCTTCCGGAACCTGCGCGACCGGGTGGTGCCGATCGAGGTCCCTGGGGAGACGATCCTCGAGGTGTCCTCACCGACCCTGGGCATCTTCCTGGGGCTGGTGGACTGCGTCGATCCCCTCACCCCATGTGAGGAGACCGTGCGAGGCTCGGTGAACCAGCCCATCGCCACAGTGGAGCACATCAATCCGGAGGTCGACCCCGTCGTGGTGTACCTCGTCCTGGAGGACGGCGAGTCGACCGAGACCCACCGGGTGGAGGTCGCGTTCGAGTCGCTGCTGGAATCGGACCCGCTGCTGCCCACCGCGGACACGTGCGCGGACGCGCAGCCGCTCGCGGATCTCTCGAGCGGCGCATACCTCGAGACCCTGCGGGACTCGCTGGACGACCTCAGGATTCCTCCGAACGGTTGTATGGGCGGCAAGACCCCCTACGCCGATCGCTTCGTGCCGGTGACGATCGGCGACGGGGAGACGCTCCAGGTGACCGCGGCCGGTGACCCCAACCTCGCGTTGATTCTGCTGGAGGACTGCGCAGACGCGCACAGTTGCGTAGACGCCAACCGGTTCACGTCCACCGGCCCGAACCGACTCCTGCACCTCAACGAATCCGGCGTGGAAGAGGCGCTCTACCTCGCAGTGGACGGTGGGAAGGAGCTACGCGATCCGGATCTCGCGCTGCAGGTAGAGATCTCCACCCTCCCTGGGTACCCTGGGGTGGACACCTGCGCTCAGGCCCAGGGCTCGGCGCCGCTCGGCGCACCGGGGGAGTGGTACGGGGAGATACCACCGACCGCAGTCGGAGACTTCCCCCCATCGTACTTGCCCGATTTGGTCACCAAAGTGGAGATCGCTCCGGGCACTCGCGTGCGAGCCACGTGGTCGACCGATGCCGTCTGGGCAGATGCCCCGGTGTTCGCCTCGACCTGTGGCGGCAACGGCGTGGGATCGTCATGGTATAACGACGATAATTCTCCGCAGACGGCACTGCTCGACCTCATCGGGACCTCGACCAGCAAGACCAGGTTCGTGCTCGAGCTCACGAGCGAGGCGGTCGAGCCCCTCCTGGTGGGGGACGGGTGTGCCGACGCCGCGGCGGTCACCCCGTACGCCACCGGCGTGTGGGTGCTCGGCGCGGACCTGTCGGCAGCCGCCGACGACGTGGGCCGGGCGGCCGGCGGCGCGTGCGGCGGCGACCCAGGTCTCGGGCCGGACTGGACGATCCCGGTGGTGCTCCAGCCGGGCCAAACGCTCCAAGCGCAGCAAACGGGAGCCCATCGCGTCGACCTCGTGACCGACTGCAACGCACCCGCCACCTCGTGCCTCGGTGGCGCGCAGGGCGGGTCGCCGTTCTCGTACGTACACACCGGCGTCGACCCGCTCGTGGGGTGGCTGCTCGTCGACAACTTCGGCCTCGGGGGCGCCACTGTGGTCGACCTGTCGATCGAGTGAGAACCGCTTCGTGTGGCCGCGAGTCCGAGCGTAGAGTTCGGCAGGGAGCCGCGGTGCAGCTGGAGTTCATGCTGGTTTCCGAGCAAGGGGGCGACGTACCCTGGCTGAATCGGGCGCCCCCCGCGTCCGCGGGCTGGACTTGTGGTGGGATGGAGGCACTTCTCCGCAGGCTCGAGCTCCTCACCGGCCTGCCGCCGGTGCACCAGCGTTCCAACGGTCGGTTCGCGCGGTGGCATCGGGCCGTCCGCCGCGACGACGACGGGACACGCGCGTACAGCCGGTCGGCGGACGTGGACCCGATCGGGGTCTCCCAACACCTCCTGTCCCTTCGGGACGACCTGAAGCGGAGTGGCTGGCGGGACCAGGTCCTGCGCGGGTCGCAACGCCTCGAGGCGCTCGATCGATTGGACCGCTCCGTGGAGGTCGCGAGCTCGGTCGCCGACCGGATCCATCGGGTGATCGACGAGCTCCGGACGCTGGGCAGCCTTGGTCTCACCCTGGTCCTCTCCGAGCCCGAGCGCCACCTGGCGGCCTCGGACCGCGCGCTGGTCGACGCGATCCGCGGCGCCGGCGGCGAGGTTCGGGGCGTCGGCGACGACGACATCCCCACGGCGGACACCGACCTCGGCCGCGTCCAACGGGCAGTCCTCGGCCACGACCGGGCGGAGCTCATCGGGGACGGCACGGTGCGGATGCTCACGACGGACACACCATGGGAGGCTGCCGAACGGCTGTGCGCCGGTCCGACCCAGGTCGGCGAAGCCTGGGTGGTTGCCGATGAGGGGCCACTCCTGGACCGCGCGCGTGCCCGATTTGCGCTGCCGCGGTTCGGGATGGAGCCGGTCGCGCCCGAGTGGCCGGTCGACGAGCTCCTCGACCTCGCGTTCGACATCGCGCACAACCCGCGCGACGTGCGCGCAATCCACGCCTTCCTGACGCTCCCGACCGGCCCCCTGCCCGCAGCGCTGGCCCGCTCTCTCGCTCGGGTCCTCCAGAATGAGCCGGCGCCGTGGGGAGCTGCTTGGGTCCTGGCGGTGGAGCAGGCTGCCAGCTCGGCGGCCCGCGCGGCCCATCGCTCGACCTCCGATCCTTCCGCGGCCGCGGCCGCCGCCCAGGAGCTCCGAGCCCTGGTCGGTCGTTGGTTCCCCGATCCCGCGGCCCCACGGCCGGCGAACGCCGAGGATCATCGCCGCCTGGTCAATGAGCTGGCCTGTTGGGCAGTCGAGACCGGCGCACCGCTGTCGACTCCGCTCGAAGGGCTGGTGGAGTTGCTCGACGGCCTCCCGCCCGGTCCGCTGGATCGCGGCACCCTCGGACAGCTCCTGTCGTTGGTCCGCGCCGACCGACCCCGGGCGGCCGCCGAGGCCGGCCACCCTGCCTTCTCGCGCCGGCCAGGGGCGTGCTTGCCGGCCGACCACATCGTATGGTGGGGCGCGGTCGGTCCCGCAGCCGCCAACCGCCTGCCATGGACCTCGTCCGAGCGGTCCGCGCTCGCCGAACACGGGATCGAGGTACCGTCGAGTGACCACCGGCGACAGACCGAACGGGGTCGGTGGGTGCGCCCGATCCTGGCCGCCCGCCGCTCCCTCACGCTGGTGACCTGGCGCACCAGCCGCGGGGTACGGGTCCCGCCCCACCCGATCCTCGACGAGCTCCGGGCGCTGGTCGACCTCCAACGCTGCTCCCTGCCCGAGGCGGTGACGACTCCGATCGCCGTTGCCCCGCCGATCCCGCTCCGCTCGATGTGGCGGGTACCCCCCAGGGTGACCTCTCGCACCTCCACGCTGTCCGCCACCTCGGTGGACCTGCTGCTTGGCTGCCCCCTTCGGTTCACCCTGCACTACCTGGCCGACCTCCAGCCGGGGGCGGCGCAGGGGCCGATGGACGGCGCGCGGCTCGCGGGGGCCCTGGCTCACCGGGTGTTCCAGTCGATCCTGCTCGGTCCCGACGGTGTCGATGTGCCATCCGCCTCACCGGAAGAGGTCTCGCACAGAACCCTCGCAGCGGTGGAACGCTGCATCGCGGAGGTCGGGCCCGGGCTGCTCGAGGCGGGTCGGGCCGCCGAACGGGCGCGGCTGACCCGCCAGATCGTCCATGCGGCTGGGGAGCTGGCGGAGCAGCTCCGAGCAGGAGGTTGGTGGCCGGTCGCAGCGGAAGCCAGGGTCGAGGGTCGGTTCGCGGGCCAGCCCTTCGGCGGGTTCGTCGACCTGGACGTCGCCCGGTCGGACGGGGCCGTCGCGGTGGTGGACATCAAGTTGGGGCACTCGGCGTCGCGTCGGACCGAGCTGACCGAAGGTCGCGCGCTCCAACTCGCCATGTACGCCTCGGGCCGGCGCGAGGACCCCGACCGGTGGCCGGTGGCCGCGTACTTCGTGGTGCAGGACGCCCGGATGATCGCAACCTCGGACGACTTCCCGGAGGCGGTGGTCACCGGCGGACCGTCGCTCGCCCAGACCTGGCGCGACGCAGAGCACGGAGCGCTCGCGTGGTTTCGTGAGCTGCACTCCGGGCGCGTCCACGCGAGGGACCCAGACCTACCGGCTCCACCGATCGCCGCCGACGTCCCGTCCAACCCGCTCACCACGGTGGCTGCGCCCTGCGGAACCTGCGAGTTCCGGGTGTTGTGTTCGCCGAGGACCACGTCTTGACCGAGCTCCGGGTCGTCACCGCGAGCGCTGGGACCGGCAAGACCCACCACCTCGTCGAGCTCGTGGTGGAGCAGCTGTTGTCGGGCCAGGTCCGGCCCGAGGGCCTGGTCGCGGTGACCTATACGCGGAAGGCGGCGGACGAGCTCATCGGACGGCTGCGGACGCGGCTGGCCGCTGCGGGCCGGGTCGACCTGGCCGGACGCCTCCAGGACGGCCACGTGGGTACCCTACACGCGGTGTGCGGCGACCTGGTCCGACAGCACGCGCTGATCCTCGGTCTGTCGCCCCAGGTGCGGCCGCTGCCCCCGATCGAGGCGGCGCGGCTCGGGCGAGAGGCGCTGGACGACGTGTTGGCCCGAATCGGGCCGGAGCTCGACCCCCTCGCGGCTCGGATCTCGCAGCCCGAGTGGCGCGGGCTGGTGGGGCGGATCCTGGCTGCAGCTCGGGTGAACGGAATCGGCGGGGACGGTCTGGTGGAGTCGGCGAGGCGGAGCGTCGATCGCCTCGGGCAGTGCTTCGTTCCGGGGCCGCCGAGCCGGGATGAGCAGCTCGTGGCCGAGCTCTCCCGGATCGTCCCGGCGCTGGAAGCCGAGGCGGGCAGCTCCAAGGCAGCGACGGAGAGGTTCGAGGCGGCGAGGGTCGGCCTGAAGGCGGCCAGGGTCGGCGCCCTGGGGTGGCGGGAGCAACTCGGCCTTGGCAAGGCCTTGGCGATCAAGCGGATCGAGCGCGAGCACCCTCTGCTGGTGAGGCTGCTCCGCGATCACACCGACGCCGATGGTCTGCAGACGGACCTCACGACCTTCGTCCACCGGGTGTTTCAGGTTGCGGTGGAGGCCGAGCGGGCGTTCGTCCGCCGAAAGCAGGAAGCGCGGCTGCTCGACTTCGACGACCTGCTCACGAACGCGCGAACGTTGTTGGACGAACCGCAGCTGACCGAGAGCCTGACCGAGGAGCTCGACCTGGTCGTGGTGGACGAGTTCCAAGACGTCTCGCCGCTGCAGCTCACGATCGTGGGTCGAATGATCGCGCTCGCGGGCCGCGGCGCCTGGGTCGGCGACGAGAAGCAGGCGATCTACAGGTTCCAGGGCTCGGATCCGGAGCTCGTCAGGGCGTCGCTCGCCCAGGTCGACCGAACCGAGACGCTCACCCACAACTACCGGTCGGTGCCGGGCCTCGTGCGGTTCTGCTCGGACCTGTTCAGCGCCGCGTTCGCGCAGCAGGGCGTGCCGGCGGAGCGGGTCCGACTCGAGGCAATCCGCCCGGACCTCAGCGGTGCGCCGGCGGTGGAGCGGTGGCGGTGGGACTGGGCCAAGCGCTCGGAGCCCGACGGCACGGTTTCGTCGCCCTCCGAGGCTCGGGCGATCGCGGCCGGCGTGGTGGAGCTGCTGGCCGAGTCGCCCTCCCGGGTGGCCGTGCTGTGCCGAACCCACGCCGGAGCGGCGCGGGTCGCGATCGCCCTGCGGGACCGCGGGATCGCCGCCGCGTTGGACCTCCCCGGCCTGTTGGACACGGAGGAGGCGCGGCTGGTCCGCGCGGGGCTCAGTGTGGTGCAGGACGCGGCGGACGGCGTCGCGGCCACGGTGATCACCTGGCTGGCGGACCTGGTCGACGACCCCGACCGCTGGCTCGGCGATCGGCTGTCGGAGGTCGCCGGGTGGCGGCTTCGGTCGGAGGCGGCGGACATCGCCGGAGCACCGGCGCCTCCGAGGCCCCTCCCCTTCGACCAGATTCCGGTCCTTCGCTCCCTGCGCGCGTCGGCGGATCGCATCCGTCTGCTGCCGCCGTCGGACCAGGTGGATGCGGTCACCGAGGTTTTGGGGCTCGCAGACTGGGCACTGCGCCGCCCCGACCCAGGGGTTCGACTCACGAACCTGGACGCGCTGCGGCAGATCGCGGCGGGGTACGAGCAGGGGTGCGAAGGTCGCCACAGCGCGCCCACGTTGTCCGGCTTGCTCGAGGCGTTCCGGCGCGTGGAACAGGACGAGGACGGCGGGATGCAGGCCGCGTCGCCGGGCGCGGAGGGAGTAGTCGTCACGACCTGGCACGGTTCGAAGGGGCTGGAGTGGCCCGTCGTCGTGCTGGCCGGACTGGACGACGAGCCACGGGACGACGTGTTCGGTCTGCACGTCGAAGGGCCCGAGGTGTTCGACGCGACCGACCCGCTGGCCGGGCGGTGGTTGCGCCTCTGGCCGTGGCCGTACGGAGGGCACGGTCCGGAGGCGCCGCTGGGTCAGCGGGCGGCGGCCACGCCCGAGGCGACCGCAGTGCAGGGGCGGGAGCGGGCCGAGCGGGGGAGGCTGTTGTACGTCGGCTTCACCCGGGCACGCGATCGGCTGGTCCTCGCGGCCGGGGAGAAGTCCGGGCAGCCGGTCTGGCCGTGGGTGGACGAGCTCGAAGCGCTGGCAGTCGACGGCGACGCGCTGATCGCGGGAGGGGTGCGCCACCCGTGCCGCACGCGGTCGGTGGACCCGTACCCACAGCCGAGCCTGGCGGCCCCTCCACGCGAGGCCCGCGGGTACCCCCGCCCCGCGCCCGTCACGTACCCTGCCGCCATCGTGCGACCATCAGAGGCAGGGCGGGTGGCGGCGACGATCTCCGAGGTGGTGAAGCTGGGACCCCCGATCGCAGTCGCGACGCCGCCGCATCGCCGGGACGGGCTCGGAGACGCGGTCCACTGGATCTTCGCCGCCGATCGGCCTGACCTGGACCGGGTCTCGCGGGTGGAGCGGGCCGGGGCCACGCTCGCCGCGTTCGAGGTGGACGAGGACGGGCTGGCTCGCTCGCTGGTGGACGCTGCGGATCGGCTGTACAGGTGGTTGGCGGAACGGTATCCCAGCGCGCGCTGGTTGCGCGAGTGGCCCATCTCGGAAGTCCGGCCCAACGGGCAGCGGGTCGCGGGCGAAGCCGACCTCGTCGGGATCCTTCCCGACCACCTCGTGGTGATCGACCACAAGGCCACCGCCGAAGCGCCGGGGAACAGGTATGCCGGACAGGTGAAGCTGTATGGGGAGGTGCTGGCGCGCACGCTCGACCGGGCGGCCGCAACAGTTGCGCTCCACCTACCGCTCCGCGGCGAGTGTGTGGTGCTCCGATTCGGTCCTCCCTCTTGACCACAGGCCTCCTCCCTACTCGACGGCCTCCGCCCCGCGGCCCAAGTGTCGGGCGGTGACGGTCGTCCGTCGATCCCAATCGAGCCAAACAGCATTTTTCTGGGCATGCCGCGTGCAAGGGAGGAACGCAGGAGGTCGGGTGGGCAAAGCCTATTCAGGCTCGAAGGAGCAGACGATCGAGACTGGAAGCCAGTCCGCGCCAGAGGCACCCAACTACGGCTCGAACAGCGAGCAGGCCCAGACCGACAGCATGGCCGGCCTCTCGGACACTCCCCTGCTGGACGCGGCGGGGCTGGGCTCGCCCTCACCCCTCTCCGGTGCTCCGCTCGGTCTGGGTCTACTCGGTGGCCTGATCGGCTGCACACCCTCGGAGGTCGAATCCGCGGTGGATGCGGCCGCCGCCCAGTCTCCTCGACTCGCGGCGGATGTCGCCAAGCTGCGATCGGGGGGTTGGACGTTCGCCGCCGGCACCGCGGGCGGTGGGACCTCCACCAACCACCAGAGCAAGCAGATCGTGGTCGACGAGGACGATCTCGCGGACACCGCGCACCTGACATCGACCATCGCCCACGAGGTCGGACATGCGCTGGACGGACCGACGCAGTACCAGTTCGATCCCAGTATGTCGCGCCAGCAGTACATCGACACCAACACCCGAATCGACCTCGAGGGGGAGGCCCACGCCACCATCGAGGAGTTGGAGGTACGGGAGGCGATGCTGGCGAAGGACCCGTCCAACGATCCCGGCATCACCGGAGCGACGGCCACGGACAAGATCGCGGCCTGGAACGACTACCGTGCGGGGACGCTCAGCCGGACCCAGTTGGTGGACGCCATCGTCAACCTCTTCGCCACGCGCGAGAAGCCGTCCACCGACGGCGCGGTCGCGAACTACTGGGACTATTACGCAATGGCCCACGCAGACGCGTGGGACAAGAGCCACCCTCCAACCCCGTGAATGCCCGTGCTCGTACTCGATTGGATCGCTTGCGCAGCGAAGGAGCCGCCCATGACCCCCGCCGAAGTCGTCGACCACATCGCCCTCCTCACTTCGCTCGCACCCCTCGACTCGGCCGGAGTGGAACGCGTCCTCGGGGCGCGCCTCACCCCGAGCTCCTCCAGCGAGTACTTCGCCGAGCTCACGGGGAGCGCGGGGAGCTTCGAGACCGTGAAGATGCGGGTGCCTCTCCCTGGGGCGACCGCCGGGCCCAGCGTGACCGTTCGCCTCGCCCCGGAGACCTGCGTGTCGTGGGAGGCGATCGACGGACGATTCGGTCACTTGTTCGCGGTGCCCAACCCCCACCGAGCGAACGGGCCTGACGTCTATCGATCGCAGGACTACGACGATCGCGGCGAGCTCTACCTGTCGTTCGACCCGCAGACCAAGTGCCTCACCGAGGTCAACCTCCACGTCAAGTGACACTCACCCCGACGGGACCCAGGTGTTGGAGGAACCGCCGCGTGCCGGCCACGTCCAGCACCCTTACGACCATGAGCGCGTCGACGACGTCCTCGGGCAAGCAGGGCTCGAACTTCGACAACCGACCTCGCACCCAGTGACCGGCCTCCTCGTCGGCGATGGCGTCGAGGTCGAGCGTGGGGAGCCGGGCGATCGCGTCCACCGCCACCGCCACCGACCCGTCGTCCCACCGCAGGACCCGGTTGCTGACCACCCACCGACCGGTCCCCGCTGCCCGCAGCGCCGCGCCCAGCACGCGGTTGATCGCGCCGCCGGCGAACGTGTGCCAGTACACCTTCCCGTCGCGCTCTTCGAGCGGCGCCGCGCCGTCGACGACCAGGCCGTCGTACTCGTCCCGCAGCCCCTGGAGCTCCTTCGCCGCTGATTCGGCCAGCCAAGCCGCCTCCGCTCCCGGCTCGCGCAGCGCCCGCTTCATCTCCTGGACCAGCGCGAACGACAGGAACCCGCCCTGACCCAGCCACGTAGGGATGCGCCCCGCCTCCGCCGGCTCCACCTGCAGCACCCCGCGGTCGAGGTCCGTCCGCACCACCCGCCACGGCCGGCCGGCCAGCCGGAAGCACAGCGGCCCGTGCTCGGGGTCGTGACCCTGGACGAACCGCGAGTCCACCGTGCCCACCTCCACCTGGCCGTGCACCACCTTCAGCAGCGGCGGCGCGTGGAACACCACGTACAGCTCGGAGAAGTTGCGCCGACCGAAGATCCGCTCTCCCTTCGCCCCCAGCGACAACAGGCCGTCGCCCTCGTGCAGGACCTCCCGCGAGAGCATGGTGTCGACCAGGCGGTTCACGTCGGCTGCGCCGAGGCCATGGAACGGGGTCGCGGACCCCACCAGTCCCAGCACCCGGTGGCGCGACACCCCGCCCTCCTGGAGCGTGAGCGCCAGCACCTGGTGCGCCAGGATGTGCCACGCCCGCCGCACGGGGACAACGTCCTCGACCCACCCCCGGTCCGCGAGCCGCAGCAGCGCCACCGCGTGGAGCAACGCCTCTGGCGTGGTGCAGAACAGAGTGCAGTTCGACACCGTCCCTGCGCGCCGCCCGGTCCGCCCGATTCGCTGCAGGAACCCGGCGACCGTGGACGGGGCGTCGATCTGCAGGACCTGGTCGAGGTCGCCGACGTCGATCCCGAGCTCCATGGTGCTCGTGGCCACGATCGCGGTGTTCGACCCCCGCTCGAACCGCTCCTCGGCCAGCTCCCGATCGGCCCGGCTGATCGCGCCGTGGTGCACGAACACGTCGACCCCGCGCCCTTTCAAGCTGTGGGCGACCCTCTCGGCTCCGGCCCGGCTCTCCACGAACACCAGGCTCTTCTTCCCCAGCGCCGAGTTGGCGATGGCCGGAGCTGCGTCCTCGACGCTGTCGAATCGCTCGATCCGCAACGCCCGCCGGGCGTGAGGTCGAGGGGGGTCCACCAGTCGGAGCGGCCGGTTGCTGCTCCCCTGGAGCCACTCCCCGATCTCCTGCGGGTTCCCGACCGTCGCCGACAGCCCGATCCGCTGCAGGTCCACCCCGCAGAACGCGGTCAGCCGCTCCAGCAGAGCGACCAGGTGCGCTCCCCGGTCATCGCCGGCGAACGCGTGCACCTCGTCGACGATCACCGTCCGAAGTCCGCGAAACAGCGCCCGAGCGTCGGTCTTCGCCGACAGCAGCATCACCTCGACCGACTCCGGAGTGGTCATCAGCACGTGCGCCGGCTCCGCACGGAACCGACCCCGCTTGCTGTCCGCCACGTCGCCGTGCCACTTGAACGCGTCCAGGCCGACCATCCGGCAGTACTTGCCGACCCGGGCCTCCTGATTGTTCAGCAACGCGCGCACCGGGCACAGGTACAGCGCCGCGACCGGTGGCCGCTCCTCCTCCAGGATCTGGGACAGCACCGGGAACAAGCTGGCCTCGGTCTTCCCGCCGGCAGTGGGGGCCAACACCACGACGTTGTCGCCGTCGAGCACCGCCTGGATCGTGAGCTCCTGGACCGGCCGCACGCCGGTCCACCCGAGGTCGTGCACGATCGCGTGCCGCAGGTGGGGGTGGAGCCGGTCGAACGCGCTACTCATCGAGCCGCCGCGACCGCTCGACCTCCTCCGGTTGCAGGCCCTTCAGCGCCGCCAGCTCGGTCGGCTCCAACGCGGCCTCGTCCACCGCGAGGGCGTAGTCGACGTGCGGGTCGTAGCGGTCGTGCTGGTCGGTCTGGTTCAGGACCTCGATCAGCTCGCGCAAGAACAGCCGCGGGGTGATCGCCACCTTGCCCCCGAACCGGCCGGTCAACGTGGCGACCAGGGCCTCCAGGAACGAGTCGTCGACCCGGGCGCGGACCGCCTCGGGGAACAGCGCACGGACCTTCCGGCCGACCTCGAGCAGCCGCGGCGCGTCGAACGGGCGCAGCTCGATCTGCACCGCGCGGTAGTTCGGGTACTTCGGGTCGAGTTTGACGGCGACCCGCTCGTACAGCGGCTGGAGCCCCTTCAGGCCCTTGTACCCGTCGAAGAACTCGGGCGTCCCGGTGACGACCAGGTACAGCCCCGGATACTCGCCGTTCCCGAGCTGGTCGATCAGCTGCCGCAGCACGTTCAGCGACTTCTCGCGGGTCTGGGACGGCATCCGCTGGATGGTCTCGACCTCGTCCAGCACCACGACCAGCCCCCGGTACCCGCTCTGGCGCAGCACCAACAGCACCCCGCGCAAGAAGGTCAGCGCGGCCTGGCCATCGACCGCCCCCCTGACCCCGGCTCGCCCGAGGATCGCGTGGCCGACGTGCGGCTGCCCCCCGAGCCACGACAGCAGCCCCTGCGCGCCGGCAAAGTCGCCCTCGTGCTGCGACCGGTGGTAGGCCGCCAGGACCCGGGCGAACGAGTCGGACTGCTTGGACAGCTCCGCGAGCTTCTCGGCCAGCTTCTGCTCGGTGGCGTCGGCGAACCGCGGATCGGACTCGTCGAGCCCCTGCAGCCCCCTCACCTGCTCGCCGATCTCGTACAGCCACCCGTCGACCACCCCGCGGAACGCGCCCACGCCATCGGCAGCGGTGGTCAGCCGCTCGATCAGGCGCCGGTACACGGTCTCCAGGTGGTGCAGCGGCGTGTCGTTGATCGAGATCTGAACCTCGGACGTCGCGAACCCCAGCCGACGGGCCTCCGCACACAGGAAGCGCGTGGTGAAGGTCTTGCCGGTCCCGTAGGCGCCACGGATCCACTTGGACGCGCCGTGCCCCTGCCCCACCAGCTCGAGCTCGCTCACCACCGCGGCAGTCAGCGGCTCCAACCCGGTCGCCAGGAGCTCGAGGCCCGCAGGCGGCACGATCCCGTCGCGTAGGGCCATCACGAGCGGCTGGTGCTCGCGGTTCACGGTCATCCGCGCCTCCCGGTCCAAACGTAGCTCTCGGAACCCTCGGCGGTCGGCTTGGCCTCGAACAGCGGACTTCCGTGCTTGGCGAGCTTCTTCCGCAGGTTGCTCATGAACCCGGGGATCCGGCCCTGTGGCCGGCCGATCTTCAGGTGGACCTCCCGCAGGCTGACCCGCTCGTTCTGGTGCAGCAGGACCAGGACCGCGCGCTCGTCGGGGTCGAGCGGCAGATCGGACAGCCCGAGCGTCGGGTAGGCGGCGAGGAGCGGGGCGAGGCGGTCGGTCGTGGAGAGCAGGCCGAGCTGCGCCGGGGCCGGCTCGGGAGCCTTCTCGGCGGCCTTCTCGGGCACCTTCTCGGGAGCGCGCGAGGAAGCGGGCTCGGCAGCCGCGTACGGCAGATCGTGCCACCACCCGGGCTCCAGCGCCGCCTGCCCTCCCTGGACCAGCCAGGCCATCGGCACCACCAGCTCCTCCAAGCTGCACCCGCCGTGGTAGCCGAGGTGCGGCCCACCGAGCCAGGTGTTCATCCGCCAGGCGAACGCGAGCCGACCGCGCCCGCCGCCGAGCGAGCCGACCTCCACCTCGACGAACCCTTCCGGAACCGGATCCCCAGCACCGAGCGCCACGAACCGCGAGGCCTCGCCGTTCCCGACCCGCCCATCCGGCCGCAGCGACCGAGTGTGCCCGTGATCGGCGGTCACCAGGACCTTCCTCCCGGACCGGAGCGCCTGCTGCAGGCTCGGGACCAAGTACCGCACGTCGCGCGCGGCCACCCGCAGCGCCGAGCCGGTGTTGTGGGACGAAATCGCGTCGTCGACCGCGTTGAACACCACCGCGACGAGCGGTAAGCCCGGGTCGTTCAATGCCGCGAGCAACGGAGCGGGCTGGGCGAGGTCGCCCTTGAGGAACAGCTTCCGACCGACGTTGCCGAGCGACTGGTTCTGTGCGAACCGGCTCGGATCGGTGGTCCGCTCGACCTGCTGCCACTCTCCCTCGTTCCGGAACGGATCCTCGGGGACCCGACCGGCGAACAGCGCGCCGCGCGAGTGACTGGTGATCGACGGCAGCAGCGCGAGCCCGCCGTCCAGTCGACCGTCCGCGCCGAGCCCGATCGGGATCGCCCCATCGCCCGCGAGCTCGTGCAGCAGCGACAGGAACACCGGCACGCTGCACCCGTCCAGCACCACGAGGTAGATCCGCTCCCCGGCGGAGATCTTGGGCGCGACAAGGTCCTTGCTGACCCGGTACACCGGGACCACGTGGTCGTGCAGGCGGCGCTCGTAGTCGGCCCCGAGCCACCCGGCGAACGCCTCGTTCCGCTCGTTGCGCCAGCGCTCCCATTGTCGGAGCACCTTCTCGGCGGGTTCGTGCAGCGACGACGAGCGCCCGAGCGCGGCCTGGAGCTCGGCTGCCGCGAGGTCGGCGAACGCGTCGTGGCGCAGGTACTGCTCCACCCACTCCCCTGTCGTGGTCGGTGTTCCCAACAGCAGAGCCAGGTACCGCGACAGTCGAGCCACCCACTGCAGCAGGTCCAGCTCCGGCTGCCGCAGCGGCGCGGCCTTGTGAGACCGCAGCCAGTCGAGCTCGGACGATTGGATCGGCACCCCGCGGGACGCTTGTTTCGCGACCGCCGCGGCCCGGTCGTCGAACGCGAGCGGCAGCACCGGGCTGGTGCAGACCGTGGCCAGCGGGAACTGCTTGCGGGCGATGGCCTCGGCCTTGGCGAGCCACGGACCCGCAGACGCGCCGAGCGCATCGGCGCCGCCTGTCGCCAGGCGCACCAGCGCGGTCCGGAGCCAGTCGGCGTCGCCCTGGAAGTGCTTTCGCAGCGCGTCGCTGCTCCGCAGCCCACCCCACACCCCGTCGGGGATCTGGGCAACGTCCACATCCACCGTCAGGACCAGCCCGGTGACCAGCAGGTGCTCGAGCGTGCTCGCGGACGACCCGAGCGCCCACGCCAGCAGCACGCCCTCGTCGCCGTGCAGGCGGGGGAGCGCGTCCTCTCGGAGCAGGCGGAGGTGACCTGCGTCGAGGTTCGGAGGGGCCTCGATCCATTCGGCCAGGAGCCGCGGGGTGGGCGTGTTGCGCAGGACCTCACCCAGCGTCACGTCGACCAGGAGCTCGCCGAGGTCTCGCCGCGTGACCACGGTGGGCAGGGTGCGCCGGTCGAGCGCGTCGACCAGCCGGTCGACGTGATCCAGCACCAGGCGCTGGAACCAGTCCTCGTCGGAGGCCTGGACCTTGCGACGGAGCAGCACCGACAGCACCTCGCCGGTCTCGAGCGCCTGGACCCGCTGGTTGCGGGCGCCGTGGACCAGGTCGGCCGGGAGTCTGCGCGCGAGTTCCGGCGGGACCACTGCGATGAGGGGCGCGCCGTTCGCGGCCCACACCAGGCGGCGCAGGCCGAGCTCCGTGTCGCTCCGTGCGACGAGGTAGGGCCCAGCGGAGGTGTCGAGCTTTTCGGGGAGCGACTCGAGCCCCTCCCCCTCGAGCACCAGGAGGAGAGGCGATGCCGCCGGTCCGCCGGTTCGCTCGATGAGGTGCTTCAGCAGCGGGGCCGCGTTCAACGAGACCCCCTCACTGTTCGCTCTTCATCGGATGGCGGCCGAGGAGCGCCTCCTCCGAGCGGATGGCCAGCATGACGGTTCGATTCAGCCCGAGCGCAGATGTCGTCACCCGGCCGATGCTCGTGAGCCCAACTGCAACCGCCGCGTCCCAGACGAAGTGCTCGGACCACTCGCACCGCCCATTTGCGCGTCGAAACACCGCTCGCAGTAGGGAGCCCGGGATTCGGCTCATCCCCGCGCCGCACGCTCGGACCGGAGGCGCAGGAGCGAGAGGCGTTCGGCGAGGTCCACCAAGGCCTCGGCCTCCTCCCGCTCGCCGTCGGTCAGGGTCTCGCCTCGATCCTGGCGATCGAGGAGATCCTGGAGGCGGCGGTCGACCGCGGACGGCAGGCGCAGCCCCTCCAGCTCGTCCGGCATCTCGATTTGCACCGTCACGGCCTGACCCATCGCAGCTCCTGGCCCATCCTAACGCGGGTGTGGTCGACATCGTGGACGTTCACCCGTCCTCCTCGAACGACACGGTGATGCGGACCTTGCCGCGGCCGCTGTCCCGCAGCTTGCGCCGGAGCTCGCCCAGCCAGTCCCCGAGCGCGTCCCCGTCCGCGAGGTCGACCTCGGCGGAGAGCACCTCGGCCCGCGGGCTGGAGGGGGTCGGCACTACTGGCGGCGGCGCCACGGGAGGCGGCGGTGCCACCGGGGGTGGACGCGCGACCAGCTGATGGAGGAGGCCGTGCGCGACCTCGTTCCACCGTTCTACCGGCTCCCGCGCCAGAGGCTCCACCCGGTCCTCGGAGCCGAGCCACCGCGCGAGGTGGTCGAGGTGGCCGCGGATCTCGGCCCCATGGTCCGGGTGCTCGACTGCGGCGACCAAGTGCTTGCGCGCGTTCCGGTCGACCAGGGCCGCCGCCTCCCGCATCCGGTCGGCGTTCACCACCACCCGCCGCACTGGGTCGTCCGGCTGATCGGGCCAGCCCGCGAGCCAGGCCGTCAGCCGGTCGTAGCTGTCCTTGTGGTCCACCAGCGGCGCCAGCCGCGCGAGGGCGTGCTGGAGCTCGCGGGTCCGCGCCTGGTCGGGCCCCCCCAGCTCGACCACCCCCTCGTGGACCGCCGACAGCGCTCCGCGCCGATCCGCCGCGGCCCTCTCCAGCGCCTGGGCCACCGCGTCTTGCGCGCCGACCGACCGATGGGGCGGCGGGGTCTCGATCCCCAACAACAGCGGGCCCAGCTCGCGGACCCGACTCCAGCCGGCGTGGTCCAGCAGCGTGGCCCGCTCGAGGCGCACCCGCACGCTCGCCGCCGGATGGCCGATCCCCACCTCGACCCCGTCGCCGGTGCTGGCGTTCACCGCCCGGAACCCGCGCGCCTGGCACAAGAAGGCCAGGAACAGGTCCCTCACCTCGCGCCCGAACCCGAACTCGGTCTCGAGGTACTCGCCCACCGGATCCCACTCGACCGAGGCCCGATCGGTGCGCTCGAGCACCAGCTTGAAGTACCGCGAGTCCTGCAACTTCAGCTCGGCCCGGGTCTGCCCGATCCCCACCACCTCGAGCGGCTTGGCGACCTTGCGCAGCACGTCGGCGGTGGCGTCGTCGAAGTGGACCGAGTGGCCCTGGGCGTCGCTCGCGCTCACCATCCACTTCAGCAGGGTCTCGAGCTTCCGTCGGTCCGGCTTCACCAAGAAGTCCGGGTGCATCGGCCACCGCCGGTCCATCAACCGGATCGCGATGTGCTGGAGCACGTCCTTGAGCTCGGGGAACGACTTCGTGTCGACGGTCACGTCGCTCTGGAGCGGGTAGCACTCCCCGTTGTCGCGGTAGGCCGCGGCCAGGATCCCGAGCAGGCGGTTCCGCATCTGCTGCTCGTGGGCCTTGGCCCGGTCCTCGACGGTGGCCTTGTCGGCCGCGCCGAGGTTGACCAGCAGCTCCTCCTGGCCCTCGCTCGACATCAGGTACCGGGCGGCGGCGACCTCGGTGACCACCGCCACCTCGTCGGCGGTGAAGTGCCGCGGCAGCCAGCAGACGGTGAACTGGTTGCCCCGCTGCTTCTTGACGTTGGCCGCCTTCTGGCGGTCGTCCTCGACCGAGAACCCGAGATCGTCCCACGGGTAGTCGATGACGATCCGGAAGTCCTCCCGGCAGACCAGCTCCTCGGTCGGCACGGTCCGCACGTTCCCGAGCTTCACGAAGCCGCGCCGGTCGGTGTTGCGCCAGGTCACCTTGTACGGGCCGGCGTTGCCGTCCTTCTCGCGGAACGCGGACTCGCCGGACAGCCCGAGCGCCTGCTTCAGCACGTCGTAGAACGTGACCAGGCGGCTGTTCTGGTTGTCGACCTTGCTGCGCGCGGCCTGGAGGCGCTCGCCGAAGTTCACCGACCCGAGGTCGATCCGGACCTCGGCGGTCTTGCCGGAGCCGGTGACCTGCAGATCGCCCGGGACCCGGCGCTGGAGCTCGACCAGGTCGGCGTAGACCTCGGAGTACAGGCCCCGGTTCAGCTCTCCGTCGGTGTCGGCGCTGTTGAGCTGGACCAGCCGCTCGACCGTGCGGCCGCTGCGCTGCAGCCGGGGCGAGATCTCGGCCAGGAGTGAGGTCTTCACCACCTGGTCGACGATCTTGCGCCGCTCGGGCGAGAGCTGGAGCCGCTCCAACGCCGGACGCAGCCGGAGCCAGTACGCGTCGTGGATCCGTTGGAGCTCCCCTCGCTTCCGGCTCGACTCGACCAGGCCGGCCATCGGGAAGATCGCCTCGAACGCGGACCCGACCGGCAGGAACTCACCGAGCGGCAGGTCCGGGTAGTGCACGACCAGCAGCTCGTACAGCAGCGTCAGGGCGGAGCGCTCGCGCTGGAGCAGCGCGGAGACGTCGACCAGCGCCTCGATCAGCGCCGGGTGGAACGGGAACACGTCGCGCAGGTAGTCCCGGTCGACCCCGGCGAGCACGCCCTGCAGCACCTTGACGTGGGTGTCGGCGAGGCGGTCGCGGGCGGCGGCGAGCTCGGCCTCGTGCCCCTTGCGGACCTTCAGCACTCGGCCGTGGACGATGTGGCGGAGCTCCACGTCCTCGAGGGTGGTGAGCTCGAACCGCTTGGAGTGGTGGTCGATGTACTCGTACACGCCGTCTTCGCTGGTGAGCTCGGGGAAGAACTCGGACAGTCGGCGCTGGCGGGCGACGAACACCGCGACCGGCACCGCGCGGGTGCCGGTGGCGTGGTCGACGATGGTGTTCAGGCTGTTGACCGCGGCGCGGAACTGGTGCGGGTCCTTCTCGCCGAGCCACAGCAGCAGCTCGTCGACCAAGAACACCAGGCAGCCGAAGCCCTGGTCCCTGGCGTGGCGGGCCATCTGGTGCAGGCCCTGCCCCCAGGGCAGGTCGAGCACGTCCTGGTCACGGTTCTTGGTCGACAGCCAGGCAGAGGCGAACGCCTCCTGCTCCTCGGCCGAGGCGGTCGGGAGCTCGTCGAACCCGGCGCGGTCGGTGATGCCGTGCTCCTCGAGCTGGCGGTAGAACGCGTCACCGTAGATCTTGGCTTCTTCCTGGGCTTCGCGCACCACCCGCGACGCGTCGCGGAACGAGCACCGGGGCTTGCCGTGGCGCGCCATCGCGTGGTTGAACGCGAGGTACAACACGTCGTCGAGGCCGGAGGTGCGCCCGCTCTGGGAGATCATGTGGACCCGCACGACCAGCGGACGGGTGCGGCGGACCCAGGCCCGGTGCTCGGTGAGCGCGGCGAACAGCGGGTGGTCCTTGGCCCAGGCGGGGTCGCGGTCTTCGAGGAGCAGGCCGAGGATCCCCATGAAGTGGGACTTGCCCGAGCCGAAGCTGCCGTGGACGAACCGGCCGTAGTCCTCGGTGCGCGCCACGGTGGACGAAAGCTTGGCGAAGATCTCGGGCAGCTCGCGCTCGACGGTGGGGGTGACCACGTAGTCGTCGACGAGCTTCTGGGCGGAGGCGGCGTCGTCCTGGAGGCGGACGACGAAGCCCATCGCGGTGAGGTCGGCGCGGGACGGGAGGGCGAAGGTGTCGGTGACGGTCAGGGGCATGTCGTCCGATCCGGAGAGAGCTGCAGCATACTGCAGGACGATCTCGGCGCCGGTTTCGGACAATCTTTCGGCCCACGCGTGATTCCTGTACCCGGAAACGACAACTACCGGAGGAACGCTGGAGGTCGAATGGGAACGGCGAATCGGTACATCAAGAAGCTCCACCACGAGACGAACTTTCTACGCGACCTGGACCCCCGCTCAGGTGGTCCGGCTGGGCGACTACGGTCCGCTCGACGGGGACGGGGTGTTCCTCCCGTTGGGGAATGTCTCCGACCTGGGCGCGCCGACGCTCGACGTGCGCGGCGAGGACCGGCCCGACGACGCGCTGGAGGTGACCAGCGACAGCGGCACCACCATCACGATCAAGGCGGCTGGAGAGGTCCTCGCGGGGACCAAACTCCCGCAGGCCGAGGCGGGCGTCGCCTTCACCTTCGACAAGGCAGATTCCCTCGTCTTCAAGCTCAAGGGGGTGCGACAGGAGGCGATCGGCAACCTCGCCGCCCTGCAGGCGCACGTGATCGAGCTGTACAAGGCCGGCAGTGGACCAAGGACTGGCGCATCGTCAGCCAGCGGATCGTCGCCAAGGGCACCACCATCGTGTACTCGAGCGAGGGCGCGATCGAAGTCGAGGCCACGGCGAAGGCGCCGATCGCCGACATCGCGAACCCGGCGCTCGAGTTCCACCTGGTGTTCAAACAGGGCGGTGCAGTCAGCGTCCTCGGGGCTCCGAACCTGACGCCGGCGATGTCGCTGGTCCGGCTCCACACGCCGCTCTTCGGAACTCCGCACCTCGAGTTCAAGTCCTTCACCCCCAAGATGGTGATCGACGAGGAGATCAGCCCGGTGTTCGTGCCCGAGGTCCCGCAGTAGCAAGGAACCGGGAACTCCAGTCCAACGGTATGGAGAGGCGACCGGTCGTAGAGCCACAGCTACAACCCTCATGCGGAGGTCGAGGCGATGCGGATACGCTTGGCAGGTGTGTGAGCGAGGAGGATCAGCCAGGCGGACCTCATGCTTGGACTCTTTGCCGATCGGGAGCTGATACCCTGGCGGACTCTGTCGGAGGCCACAGCAGCACTCACTGGGGTCTGGCGACACCCACTGACCTCGTGATCCCCTTCTCCCACGTGAGGAGCAGGGCGTCAGACGACAGCGGAGTGATCGTCACGACGGCTCGGTTGGGGCAGATGGTCGGGACGTTCAGCTCCTCCTGAAGCGTCCAAGGGCCGAAATCCGTAGGCTGATCGATCCACGCCCCCTTGCACCCGGTGTCGGGCCATCGGACACCCACCCCACGTGGGTCTCCGAAATCCAGCACCACACTCTGTTTCCCCATGATGCTGAAGAACTCTGCCCGCCACAACCCCGAGGGCGTAGCGGGGCCGTCGTGGTCTGCCCGTTGAAGCACCTGATCGAGGTTGCGCGCCACTGCATGAAGGGCGCCATCCGTCTCCGTCAACTCGACCTCACCCAACGTCCCGCAGGTACCGCCGAAGAGCCGCTCGGCGCCGTCTGCGATGATGCCGACGCACCGGCTCTCTACACGGTACCAGTAGGCCTTCCCGTCGTCGTCCACCGGTCCGAACAGCTCCAACGGCACGGCCGAACCCGGGGGACTCACCCAGTGGTGGGCCGAGGTGTTCGGCTCTGACGAGTGGGCAGCCAGAGCAGGCGGAGCAGCAGGGAGTGAGGCGATCGGGGCAGCCACGGAAGCGAGAGTGGTGGGTTCCGCCGAAGGCTGAGGTTCGACCGCCGCTGGCGATGTGGACGATACCAGGACCGGCGGCGCGGGTGTCCTCTGTGAACACCCGTCGGGCGGCACGGCTCCGCCCGTGATCTTCGACCAAATTGCGGCGGAAGCTGCACAATACTGGTCGCCCGGCATCCGGCCGGACTCGAATTCCTGGCACAGGAGGTAGAGGATCCACTGGTTGTCCAGAACGGACTGGCTGGGCAGCTGCGCCTGCCAGGTGGAGTCGGACTCCTTGGAACCTCCGACACCGGCACCGACGCTGAGGACCGACGCGCGGATCTGCCCTTCGAGCTGGGTCCTCTGCTCGACCTGGATCGCCATCTTCGGCTCGGTGCAGCCGGCACGGGCGACCTCTGGGAGCGACACGAGCAAGGCGAGCATCACCAGACCTCCGACGCGAGTTTACCAGCGCGGGGCCGCGCAAACGGTTTCACGGAGCTCCATCCGCTCCGGCCCCAGCCGGACAGGGCCGCGACGACCCGCACCGGCCGAGCCACGCACTCCGGTATCAGGAGGCCACCCGGGAGGTGCGGGCGAGGACGGCGGCCCCGATCGGCTTCGCGAGCTGCGCCAACGCGGTCCCCACCTTTTCGGCGATCGCGGCGACGCTGTCCCCCGCCGCCGGTGGCTGGACAGTGACGAAGTGCGATCCGAGCTCGTTTCGCCACGGTTGTTGGCGGACACCCTCCCCCGTGTCCCACGGCTCGAACCCGAGGCGGGTCTCTGCCACGGCCCTCTCCACGACGGCCACGTGCTCCGTCCGCGTCCAGGTCCAGACGTGGACGTGCATCCGCGGCTGGCCCCAGGTGGCGATCGCGGCCCCACAGGTCGCGTGTCCCGGCACCAGCTGTAGGGCGAAGGACCGCGTCTGGCGCAGCGTCGCGCTCCGGTTCCACCGCTTCCGGACGTTCCCCGCGCACGCGTGCCCCTTCAGCTCGCGGATGGCCACGTCCCGCGTCGCCGTCAGGATGGCCTCGAACGTGTCGACCGCGTGCTCGTGGGCGCGCTGGATGGCGGCCAGCTCTTCGGCCGAGAGGGGTCCGAAGTCCTCGTCCCCGAACACCAGCTCCTCCGCCTCGGCGCCGTGCTCGCAGAGGAAGGCCACTACATCGCTCACTCGGTCAACCACGAGACCTCCCGGTCGGCCCCAGCAACCGCAGCCCGCTCCTCCGACGCGCCAGCGACCATTCCGCGGCGTCTCCCTCCCCGGCTTGACGCAGGACATCGCGCGCCAGACAGGCGAGCCAACCCGCCAGGTAGACCGCCGTCGGATCGTTCCCCGTGGCATGCGGCAGCCAAGCCGCGACCAGGTCTCCGAACCCGAGGTGCTGGTGCTCGGCGTCTCCGGTCCCGCGCCGCCCGTCGACGGTGAGGAACACGAGCCGCGAGCTCGGCCAACCGTGCTGGACCTCGTCGAGGTGGGCCCGGTAGTCCCTCAGCTGGTTCTCCCGCTCGGGCGCGTCGATCTTGACCTCGACGTAGATCAACGCCGCCCCGGGAACGTCGATGTGGAGGTCCAGTCGGCCATGTGCGCCGAGGTCCCTCTCGCGGCTGACCCTCCACCCCTGTGCTGGTGCGGCCAGGCCGACGCGTTCCAAGAACGACCTGCGGCATGCCTCGCCCACCGCGTCGAGCCGCGACAGGAACCAGGCCAGCAGCCGCGAGTGGGTCAGCTCGTCCCTGGCGAGCCCGAGGGGTGTCAGCAGCGACGGGGCGAGCTCGAGCACCCGCAGGCTCGCGCGTTCGTCTGCCGTGAGGCTGGCGAACTCGGCGTCCACTCCGGCGCGCAGGCGCTGGATGAGCGCTCCCCATTGCCCGATCAAGTGCTGTCCAACGAGCCCGAGGTCGCCGGTGTCATCCGTTGCGCCACGCTCGGGCAGAGCGCTGACCCTGGACGTGAGCCCATCGAGGAACAGCCGGTGTCGCGGCGTCACCCTGCCACCCGCTTCGGCGCTCGACACCGACACGGCATCGCCTCGACCCTCCTGGTCCAGAGACGATCGGGAGAGGAGGATCGGACAGCTCGCTGTGAATTCTGAGGGGGCTGTCCGATTCGAGCTCGGACACCGTCCATGAACTTGAAGGAGGGCTGATGTCGACCTTCGACTTCTCCGAGCAGCCGGAGGACCAGCGGGTCGCCTGCTACGGCGCGTTCTGCGCGATGGCCGCGGCCGACGGCGCGATCGACAAGGAAGAGGTCATCGCGATTTTCGAGGTGATGGACGTAGAGGGGCTCTCCCCCGCGGCTCAGGCACAGGTCCGGGGGTTCCTGGTCGAGCCGCCTCCGCTCCGCGGCGGAGGTCGCCACGGGAAGCGAGGCACTCCGGTACGGCGTCATGGTCCACCTCGCCGACGTGGCACTCGCGGACGATCTCGTCACCGATGAGGAGACGAGGCGTTGCTGGAGGCGAGTCAACTCCTTCGGGTGACCGAGGAGCAGTGCCGGGCGATCGCCGCGTTCTTGCTCGAGGTCCGCCGGATCCGGGCCCGCGGGCTGGACGACGCGACGGCCACCGAGGCGCTGAAGACCGCGACCTCCGGGTTGACCGCCGTCGGCGTCCCGATCGCCGCAGTCTACTTCTCGGGCAGCGTCCTCGGCCTGTCCGCCGCCGGGATCACCTCCGGCCTGGCCGCGCTCGGGCTGGGCTTCGGGATGGTACCGGGAATCGGGGTCGCGGTGCTGATCGGCGTCGCCACGTTCACCGGCCTCCGATGGACGTTGGGGATCCGCCGGCGGAAACAGGGCGAGACACTGTCCGCAGACCGGGAGCGCCGCGCCCAACGCGTGATCGCGAATCTCCAGGGGTCGATCGAGTACCTCCTGGCTCGGATCGGGGACCTGCCAACGCCGAGGCCATCGTGCGGCTCACCCACCGCCTGCGCACGCTCCAGCAGGCGCTCGCGCGGCATCAGGGCGGCTGATGCTGTCGGACCAGTTCGTCGCCGAGCTGCGAGCGGTGTTCCAGGCCCAGCACGATCTGCTTCGTCGTGCCCGGACAGAGGTCGAGGCGCTGGAAGCGGCGCTCGCACCGAGCGACGTCCACGCCGACCAGATCGCCCAGCTGGAGCGGGAGCTGGCCGAGATCGAGCTCCGCGCCGAGGACCTCACTCCCGAGGATTTCGCCGAGTTCGACCCCCAAGAGATCCTGGCCTTGTACGAAGAGCGACGCCAGCGGGTCGTCGAGCACCTGGATGGGTTGGCATGCACCTCCTGGCCAGCGTTCGTCCGAGCCTGCGAGGCGCACGACCTCGCGAACGGACTCGACCCGCTGGCGCCGTACGAGATGTTCCTCTCCCCAGTGGACCACGAGCAGCTCCGCGCCACCGCCTACGGGGCGCAGTTCGCCTGGGATCGGTGGGACTACGTCCTGGTCGGGGTCAGCGGGATCCTTGCGGCGCTGGTCGACCTGTTCCTGATCCGGATCCCGAAGGCGATGACGTGCGGAGGGCAGCCGCAGGCGGGAAGCCCGCTCACGGCCTGGCTCAAACAGTACGACATCCACGACCCGGGCCGCCAGGACTGGTTCGCCAGCTGGGCCCGGCACTTGGAGAAGACCTGTCGCGCTCCGTACGACGCGATGCAGGGCATCCCGGGGATGACCGGCCGGAGTCACCGCTTCCAGAGCCTCGGCCACGATCCGGTGCTGGGGTTGTGTTCGGGGTGTTGGACTTGATGCGGGGGACGGTGACGGGCTTCTCGTACGACCACCCGCTCGGCCGCCACGCCTGGGTGGTCGAGTCGGGCGGTCGCGACCCGGTGGGCCTGATCGAGGCGTTCCTGACCCACCTCGGCCACCTGCTCAGCGACGTCGCGACGAAGCAGGGCCTGCCGGCGCCCCTGATGCCGCTGCTGCAGCTCCTCGACGTGGGCTCGTTCGGCGAGAAGGGCCGGACGATCGCGCAGGTCGCCCGGTTCATGTACCTCCAGGGCTACGACCTGCGACACTTCCTGGTCGGCGGACTCGGGCCCGGGTTGGTGGAGATGGTGCTGCGGGCCTTCATCCTGGTCCGACACTACGCGGAGCACGGCGAGCTGGCGCTGGTCATCGGCGGCCACCCGAAGTACCGCAGCATGCTCCTCGCGGGGCACGCGGTCGCGGCGATGGCGAACGCCGGGAAGGTCAGGGGAACCCGTTGGCGATCAACGTCCCGCAATGGATGGCCCTGTTCCGGTACCTGGTGCCATCGGTGAAGTACTGGGCCTTCGACCGTCACGACCTGGCGATGGAGCACGTCGGGCGCATGGCCGAGGCCGAGTGGCTCGAGCTGGAGCGCTCGACGGCGCGCGTGCTCGAGGTCGTCGAGGCACGCCAGGATGGGGTAGTCGTGGAGCTGTGACGGAGGAAGGTCATGAAGCGGTCGCTGCCCGCTCCGATCCTGTTCCAGGACGACGACGACGGGTTCCGGACCTGGGTACACGAGAACGCGGACGGCTACGTGGTGAACGCACCCCGCGGCGAGCTGCCCCGCGAGAGCTGGCTGCACCGGGCCCGGTGTTCGACGATCACCGCGGCCAAGGTCGCGCTCACCAAGGAGTACGTCAAGTACTGCGGGCCCGGGCGGGCGATCCTCCGGGACTGGGCTCGCCTCCGGCTGGGGTGCAAGCCCAGCGAGGGGTGTACCTGCCTCGGATCCGAATGACGGACCGAAACGCCACCCGGGACCTGGGGATCTGTCGGGAGCGTCACGCGCTCGCCACGTCACCAGCTTCGACCCCGAGGCGAGAGAGCGCGTCGGTCACGGCGTCTACTTCGGGCCGGACCACCCAGATCCCAGCCTCGGTCATCCGCTCGCTCGCCATCCGGAACGCCGAGCCGAGGTCACCCTCGGTCGGCCCGGCGCTCACGGCCAGGAGCTGGGTGCCGGGGTAGGCGCGGCGGACCTCCCCGAACCGCCCTACGTTCTTGAACGCCCCGTCCAGCACGGACTCGGCGGACTTCTGCTCGAACGACAGGGCCTGAACGATCAATGGGTGACCGGCGTGATCCCCGACGTGAGGAAACCCCCAAGTGGCGGGACCAACGGGGAACTCCCGGGGGCGGAAGCGGTCGATCAGCTTCGTCTCTCTCAGTGCCCGCTGGCTCGCCGCCTCGGCGAGGTTCGGGCGACCTCGGCTGGGCGCCTTGCCGAGGTACTTGACCGCGAGTCGAGCCATCTCGGCCTTCAAGTCCGCGGTGATTCCGAGCGCAGGCGGGCCCAGGAAGACGCTGTCCTCGGTCGCGATGCTCCGCCGCCGGAGCCAGTCGTAGACCACGTCTGCGGCCCCGCTCCGGGCAACCTCCGTCGCTTCTTCCTGGTAGAGGTCCAGCATCGCGCGAACGAACTGCGCGGGGTCCCCCACCAGGTGGGTGCGCGACTTCACGTCCGCCCTGCGGATCCACGCGCGATCGCCTGGCGAGACCACCAGGAGGCCGACGTTGTGCGCTTCGCCGCTGCGCGCGCCGTCTCGGCAGTGAACGACGCTGTAGTGGTACGCCTTCATCCGCTCTGCCTCATCAGCTTCTCCAGTGTATCCGCGAGGGCAGCCCGGCGGGCGATCAGGCTGCCACGGACGTGGTCGGCACGAGCGGGGGTGCCGCGCCACCAGGGCGGCGGCACCGCAGCCACCGCGGCCGCGATGTCGGCGTCCGGCAGTCCGCGCAGCCGGTCCAGGTGGGGAAGCACTGCGGCGGGCGCTCGCTCGACGAGCGGCCAGGCGATGTGGCTCGCGTACGGGAAGGGCCAGCTCGGGAGGCCCTTGATGGCCGGGAGCGCCTGTCCGTGATCGATCGCGTACAGCGCGCCCTCGCTCACCAGCAGGTTCGGGTTGTGCTCGGACGTCCGATCGAGGTTCTCGACGAACGCATCGAACAGGAACACTCGAAGGAGCACGTCGTCGCAGTCTGCGACCAGCGAGCGCAGCGAGGTCCGCCACTTCTGGACCGGCGGCGGGAGGTACCGCGAGCCGAAGCAGATCCCGCCGAGCCGCTCGAAGGAGGCCGCGAACGACCCGAGCTCACCGTCCCCGGTCGCGCGAAGCGCGTCCAGCAGCGGATCCGGACATCCGAGCCGCTCGAACGACGGGACGGGCACCGACAGGGACGGAGCCAGCGAAGCGGCCACGACCTCCGCGATCGGGAAGTCCGGGTCATGCTCGTCCAGCTTCAGGACGTACTCGTAGCCGTCCGAGGCTTCGAACACGGGCGGCCGCTGGACGCCTTCGCGGGTTCGGCGGACGAACCGCTGGAGGACCGGCGGCTCAGGAGACATAGGGTTCGCTGGGTGACGGATCAGGCGTCGCGACGAGGGAACCGAGCAAGCCGTCCAGCACGAGGTCCGGCACCCACTGCCCCCACGAGATCGCGACCACGTCGTCGCCGACCCTGGCGGACCCGACCACCGGGCAGGTGGTGACCAGCACCGCCTTCGGCCACCCGGTCAGCCACCGTGCGTGCTCCCAGGCGTAGATCCGCGCCTCGTCGAACCCCGAGATCGCGTAGGACGGATCCATCGTCCGCTTGATCTCGATCAAGACCCGCCGCACCCGGCCGCCCCGCCAGACCTCGACCGTCACGTCCGGCCGTTGCCGTCCGGTGTGCCCGAAGTAGTGGCGCAGCGCCTCGGCCCGCGGTCCGGTCGGGCCTTGCACCGAGACGTTGTAGCAGAGCCGGATGTCGTCCGCGCCACGCACGAACCGCACCACGTCGGTCCGGTCCGGCAGGACACACGACCGCTCGCACCGCCAACCGGGGCCGCGGGCGACGAGCCAGGCCTCGATCGACCTCGCCAGCCGCAGCAGCACCGCCAGCTCGAAGCGGGTGTCGAGGCTCACCGGCAGGAGCGCGGCCTCGGCGACCAGGCGGGCCACCCTCGTCGGCTCGGTCTCCTCGAGCTCGTCCACCAGCCACCCCGCCCAGTCCGCAGCGGACCCGTACGCCGCCTGGATCGCCATCCGGGCCGCGTTCACGTGGTGGTCGTCCAGCGGGCCGGCCGGGACCTCGCGCAGCACCGTGCCGAGCAGTAGGTGGCGCAGGCTCTCCGCCGCCTCGCGCATCCGGCCGACCCACCCGCCGTCCTCGTCCCGGAAGTCCTGCAGCAGCTCGGTCAGCAGCGCGAGGAGCCGATCAGCAACGGTCCGGACCAGGACGTTCTCGGGCCGGTCGAACCGGCGGTGGCGGGTGCGGGTGACGAAGTGCTGCGGCTGTCCGCGCAGGTCCCACGACAGGGTCGCGGCGACGTCGAGGCGGCCGTGGAAGTGCCCCTCCCAGTCGCGCCGCTCGACCTCGGTCCACGACGGGAGCACCCGGACCAGCGCTGGGAGCTCGCGCAGCGCGAAGTCCTCCAGCGCGACCTGGTGGCGGTGCAGGACCGAGGCGATCCGGACCAGCCGGAGCTGCCCGGGGTTGCCGGACAGGCGCTCCAGGAACGTGGCCGCCACCTCCGGCGACTGCGCCACCTGCTCCGCCGCAGGCAGCAGGTACCCAGGGAACAGCTCCGCGAGCTCGCTCTCCCACGGCTCGGTGGTCATGGCGAACGACCGAGGGTCGGGAACAGGTCCTCGTAGCGGCGGCGGAGCTCGGCCAGCGCCTCGGCAGACCCATGCGTCCCGGTGTCCTGCTCGAACATCGCTCGCACGGCCTTGGCCGACTTGGACTCGAGGCCTTCGAGCTGGGGCAGCAGGAACAGGGCGATGCCCTCGGCGAGCCCGAACCCGTCGTCGCCGCGCTCCCGCAGGTACCGCACGAGGTCCAGCGCGACCGCCGGCCCCACAGCCCGATGGGCGAGCAGGCCCTCGCGCGAGAACCACCGCACCACTACGTCGAGCAGAGCGGTGGGCAGCGGTCGACCGCTGAAGCCGGGGTCCGCGCCGTGCCGGCGGAGCAGGGCCGCGTACAGCGCGGGCTCGGGAGGATCGACGGTGAGGATCGCGAACCGGCGCTGCACGGCGTACGACAGGCGGAACAGCGAGGTCTTGTCCCAGGTGTTCATGGTGGCGACGACCCGGAACGACGGCGGGACCACATGGGTGCAGCGCGGGTCCGGGCCCACCGAGACCAGCCGCTCGTCGGGCAGGCGGTACACCGTGTCGGTGGAGCGGCCGGACAGTACCGTCATCAGCTCGCCGAACGCGCTGTCCACGTCGGCGCGGTTCAGCTCGTCGACCAGGAGCCAGCGCTGCTGCTCGATCGCCGCCACGAAGCAGCCAGGCCGGAACCGGAGGCTCCGATCGCGCTCGAGGGCGTACCCGCCGATGGTGTCGAACGTGGTCCAGTCGGCGCTGGCGGTGGCGGCGAACAGCCCGCGACAGAAGCCGGCCTCGATCGCGGCGGCGGCGATGGCGTGGGCGAGCTCGGTCTTCCCGGTGCCGGGCGGCCCCACCAGGAGCAGGTGCTTGCCTGCGTTGAGCGCCGCGACGACCTGGGCAGCGACCCGCCCGTCCAGGTGCAGACCGAGCCGGTCAGCTTCCCGGGCGACGTCGTCGACCCGAAGGGAGAGGCGGGAGGCGGACCACCGAGGCGGGAAGTCACCCGGAGCCGCGCGCTCCACCGGCGTCGATGAGTCCAGCTCGTCGATCCCGGGCACCTGATCCGGCTCGCCGCCCTCCTCCTCTTGTTCGAGGCCCCGAAGCGCGGCTCGGATCTCCTCCACCTCCGCCGCGTGGCGCCGGAGGACCTCGACCCCGGCCGGGCTCACCATCAGCCGGCGGGCGTCGAGGGTCAGCAGCCCGAGCGACAGGAGCCAGTTGCGCCGATGCGACGCCTGGTGGGTGCGGAGCCAGTGCACGCCGAGCAGCGCCGGGATTCGCGCGAACAGGTCGGTGGTCGTGGCGGAGCCGAGGGTCTCGACCACGACCAGGGTCTCGAGGATGCCCGCGTAGGTGGCGTGTAGGTGCTCGAACAGGACCGCCGCAGCTCGGTCCGGCAGATACGATCGGCCGGCGTCGGTGAGCGACAAGACGTGGCCGGACGACTGGGCCAACCCGAGGGTCTGGGGGACGAGCCAATACCCGTCGAGCGCCCGATCGCCGGTCAGGTGGAACGCCCCGCGAAGGCGGTCGCGGAGTTCGAGCAGCGGGACAGGACCGTCGACGAGCCAGCCGAGCATCGTGTCGAGGGTGGCCTTGAACTGGTCCACACCGCCAGGGAGCGGCCAGACCCCGAGCATCCGGTCGTCTTCTTGCTCGAGGTCGACCGGAGCGTCGACCGGCGCGACCGCGAACGGCAGCTCGCCGCGGATCCCGGACGTGTCGCCTCGCACCTGGTAGGGCAGCTTGATCAGCGCGAAGATGACCAGCCGGCGGAAGACCTCCGAAGCAGCGGTTTCGAGGACCGCCGGTCCATCGATGGCGAGGCGGAGGCGAGCCAGCTCGACCGAGGCTGGACGGGCGAAGGAGAGCCCGGCCTCGCGCATCCGGGCACGCACCTCTGGCCCGAGGCGGGCACCGGCCCCGCTCTCCTCGTCGCGTCGACCGTAGATCGCGGCGGCTCCGACCAGGGCCTGGGTCCCGTCCGGCATCGGAAACAGGTTCCGCGCCCATACGATCATGTCGCGGCCCGGCGATCCGACCTGGAACGCGATCTCGGCGGACAAGGGGCCCTGGGTGGCGAACTGCCCGGCTTGCAGCAGGAGGTCGACGCTGCCGGTGCCCCAGTCGCAGGAGAGGCGGACCGGAGCGGGCCAGGGCGCATCCGCGGGGTCGAGGCCGGGGGCGTTCGTCGGGAACGGCGGGGACGAGAGGCGCTGGTGCCGGACGGTGACCCGGGCGCCGAACAGCTCGAGGTCGAGGTCGGTGGCAGCGTCCAGCACGGCCCGGAGCACCGGCAGGAGGAGAGCGTTGCGGGCGGAGCGCTCCGCGAGGTTGTCGAGGCCTTTGCGTCTCGACGTCACCCTGGGCGGGTCGACGGTCGAACCCTCGGGGTCAGTCGGCGACACGATACCCAGCCTCGTTGCGCGCGATCTTGCCGAGGATGCCCTTGACCGTCACGTCCAGCTGACTCCCCTCGGTGTAGTCCGCGGGCACGACGTAGTTCGCGCGGTCCTCGCTGATGAGCTGGTGGACCTTGCGCTGCATCCGCGGTTCCCGCCACTTCTCGGGGTCGAACACCGCGATCGCGTGCCCGCCCTGGTAATGGGTCATCTTCATCGCCGGGATGTCGGTGTCGCCGTCGCCGAAGTACACCATCCGGGAGAACGGCACCGGGCGCTCGGCCATCGGCACCCACCGGTTCACCTGCTCGTTGTCCCAGTGGTTGAGGACCCCCTTGTTGATCCGGAACAGGTACTGGGTCTTGGTGGTGTAGTTGATGGCCACCGCGGGCCACATCGCGACGCCGGCGGCGTCCCAGGCGTAGCGGGAGGCGAAGATCGCCTGGAAGTGCCGCGCGATGGGGGTGTGCTCCAGGATCTCGTGGGTGCCGGACGAGATCACGTAGTGCTCGAGGACCAGGTTCCGCTCTCTCGCGTGAGCGTCGATGCGTTCGAACCAGGACCGGACTCCCTCGAACAGCCGAACGGTGGGACCGCAGCCAGCGAGGCGGTCTCGCGTCAGCGGCTCGCCGCGACTCCGGGCTTCCTCGACCAGCAGGTGCATGTAGACCAGGATCTCGTCGGCATTCCGTCGCTTCGTCTCCTCCTTCACCCGCCCCCAGAACGCCGGGCCGTCGATGCCGAGGTGCGGCAGGAGCTCGTGCTCCTGGACGCTGCCCGGCGCCAGGGTGCCGTCGAAGTCGTAGACGAACGCGGTGCGGAGGGGCTCGGTCATCGTCACGACTCCACCGGACCGCCGGGCCCGACCAGCGCCACCAGCTCGGCCCGGGTGCGGCGGGCGACCTCGGGGTCCTGGCGCTCGAGGTCGGGGAGCAGGCGCCAGGCGCTGGCGAGCAGGGGCTGGCGGGCGGACAGGGGGACCCCGGCGTCGTCGAGCTGCTCGTCGAGATCGAGGATGACGCGGGCCCGCTCGGCCGGGGTCCAGCCGGCCCAGCCGAACAGCGGGTCCTCGTCCGGGGCGCGGGGGACCTCGGTGAGCGCGACGAACCGCTCCTTCGGCACGTCGAGCTTGCCCCGCTGGGCGTAGTACCGGGCCTTCTGGAAGTCGCCCTGGACATACGACGGTGGGACCTCGGGGGTGACGGGCTCGCCGGCGTCTTCCCGGCGCTGATTGGCCCAGGTCCGCTCCCAGGCGGCCCGCTTCTCCAGGCCCTTCGCACTGTAGACCTGGGCCGGGTGCTGGGGGACGGACTCGGCTTCCAGCAGCTTCGCGACGACCTGCTCGAGGTCGAAGTCCGGGCGACCGGTGTACAGCTCGGCGGCGCCGAGGACCCGCGGGTCCCGCAGCGCGGCGGCCACCTGGCGCGCGGTTCGGGGCGCGGCGTGGGCGGACAGCTCGGCCTCCACCCGGTCGGTGAGCCAACTCTCAAGTGCGTCCTGCGCTCGATGCTCGAACGTCTCGATTCGACCGGCGAGATGCTTGGGCGGGTTCAGCCACCGTCGTTTGTAGGCCTCGTTTTCAACCAACGTGACAGCGGCCTCGGCTTGGATTGTCGAGATTCGGGCTTCCCAGAGGGCGTGTTGGCCGGACGAAACCCCGTGGAGGTCGGTACTCAGGGTGTGACCATCGACTCCGACGCGTCTTCCTGATCGCGCCAGTAGGACCTCAAACGGCCGAGACCCAAGCTGGCAACGGGATTGGGAATCGGGTTCCAGGTCCACGGTCGATTGATCAGGCAGGAGGCCGAAGTCGGCCATGCAGATCCAGTCGAGCGCCTCTTGGAGGTAGATCTGCTGGTTCAGCTCGCCCTCTTCGAGCAACTTCGCGCCTGTGAGCAGCACTTCCAGGTCGGACCGCGTCCGCCACTCGCCAGCCAGTGCGCTGGGCAGCTCCGAAGCTCGAACGCGAGCAATCTCGTCGATGGACTTGGCCATTTCGATGACTGTTTGCCGGTGTTTGAGGTTGGGAACCGGGAATTCAAGCAGCGGCGTTGAGGCGAACTCGTACGCAATCTTGGCCGGATCGGGCTGCCACTTGCCCTTGTCTGTCCCCGCTCCCTTGTCGTGGAAGACCTGCTTCATCCAGAAGCACGCCACCGACGAGTTCAGCAGGCCGAGCAGCGCGAGGTGATCGTCCTCGGTGGCGGAGGGCGGGAGCTTGATGACCGGCGCCGACCGATTGAACACCTTCCCGCCGCGGTCGAGGACGAAGTGGTTGTGGGTGGCGACGAAGGCGAAGGCGATCGACAGCGGGGTAGAACGTTTCGCCTTGTAGAACGAGCGATACTCGAACCACTGCAACCCGGCTTCGATGGTTGTCTTTCCGAACTGAAGCCGATTCACCAGCTTGGTGCGGTACCGCTCCAAATGGTAGAGCAGGCGTGCGTGATCCCGCACGTCGATCGGCGCCAAGTGGTGGTCGTAGGGAAACAGGACCGTCAGCTCTGGCGAGATCGACCAGTCACGCACCACCGCGCCCTCGACGAACTCCCGCAAAAGTTCTGGTGCGACACCCGACCGCCGCCAGAATCCCATGGGCGCGGTGAAAATGTCGTCCTCCCCCATGATCGCATCGAACCCGATGTCGGTCGCCCAGTCGCCCAGCGTTCGATCTGCCGCCTCGTCCAGTCGCTGTTTCAGGTCGGCGGCTCCGCCCCCACCAAGAGACCAAGGATGTTGTCGAAGCACCCCGCGCGCAAGCAGCGCCGAGGACACAAACTCGTTCTCGAACGCTTCAACTTGAACCGCGCCAAGAATGCTCATCCACACCAAGCCCTGCGCCGGGTCACCGGGGCTGCTCGGCTCTCCCCGCTTCCCCATCACCGCCCGCACCGTGTCCGAGGTCGGCTTGCGATGTCGCCCGAAGAACACCACCGTCGGCGTCCCGTGCCCCGGGATGAACGCCCCCGAGGTGTCCACCACCAACGTCAGGTCCTCCTGCGCGAGCACCTCTTCGATCAGCGCCTTGCCGAACTCCCGCTTCATGAAGTTGTTCGACGTGATCAGCCCGACGAAACCCCCTTTCGTCGCGAGCTGGAAGCACCGCTCGGTGAACGGTGAGGCCAGCGAGTACTTCGACGCTGCCGACACGTACCGTCGGCGCTTCCCCACCTTCTCCCGGTGGTACTCCTTCCGCTTCGGGTCCTTCTCGGTGATGTACGGCGGGTTCGCCACCACCACCTCGAACCCCGCCTCCAACACCGGCCGCAGCGCCCGCCGCACCTCCGGCCGGGTCAGCGTCGCCCGGACCTCGGCCCCCCCGAACATCTCCACCTGCGTCGGTTCGCGCTCCAGCTGCTCCAGCCCGTCGGCCCAGTACACCCGCGGATGGTACGCCGCCGCGGCCTCCAACGTGGTCGCCCCCGCGAGCTCGGCCGCCACCATCACCAACCGCGCCCGGGCCAGCGCGCAGGCGTAGTCGTTCAGGTCGATCCCCACCACCCGGTCCAACGCGTGCCGCACGACCAAGCCCCGCGCCCAGGTCGGCTCCGCCTCGCTCGTCGCCGCCACCAACCGCCGGAACGCCGCCAGCAGGAAGTGCCCCGACCCACACGCCGGGTCCAGCACCCGCACCCGGGTCGCCCCGTACTCCGCCAGCGCCGGCGTCAGCGTGTGGTCCAGGATGAAGTCCCGCACGAAGTCCGGGGTCTGGAGCAGCGCGTACCGGGCCTTCACCACCGGGTCCAGGTCCTGGTACAGGTCGCCCAGCAGCGCCCCGTCGAACGACTCCCCGTCGAACCGCCACTTCAGCAGCCCGGTCTCCGGATCCCGCTCCCGCCACACCCCCAGCAGCGCCCGCGACGATTCGTTCGAGGGCTGCCCGATCTCCGCCGGCTGGGGCGCGAACAGCTCCGGCAACCCGCCGTTCGGCTGCGCCAGGTCGCGGTACACCCACTGGAGGTACGCGGTCTCCCCGAGGCTCGGGGCGAGCTGCTCGAACAGCGCTTGTGACTCCCGGTCCACGATCCGCACCGGCTGCACCAGCCCGCGGTCCTCGAGCACCCGCACGTACACCGACTTCAGCACGAACAGCACCGCCGCCCGCCGCGACAGCAGATCGGTCCACACCTCGAACGGGTCGCCGACCTGCTCGTCGGCGTGGAGCTTGCGGGCGAGCTCGGACCCGAGCATCTGCGGGCGTAGGTCTGCCGCGATCCGACCCACGTGGGCGGACAGCTCCTTCGTCAGCGCTCGCCGCTCGACGTCCTTCATCCACTCTCCTGACGATCGAGTCCTTCGGATCGGACACCGAGATCGGATCTTGGCCCGCAGGATCTCGCCGACCCTCCCCGGAAGGGAAACCCGATCGGCCAAGATCGTGGGTCCAGGCCCACCTCGACCGAGAATTGCCGAGCCAGTCGAACGCGGGCCGCGGAGCGCCGGACTGCCCGTCACGAGGGAGGCCGAACCCCGGTTCAGCTCGGTGCGGTGTCCCTGCCGCGGGCCAGCTCCTCGTCCTCCGGCCTCACGTCCCGTCGCCAGCGCGCGACCAGGACGTGGCACCGGCGCTCGGCGCAATGCAACGACATCAGGATCCGCAGCGAGCCGCTCTTCCCCCGACCCGGTACGCCCAACCGGACCTTGAACAGCTTACCGCCTGCGTCCGTGCCGCCGAGCGGTCGGACGGTGCTGCCCTGCTGCCCGGCGCACCGGTCTTCGACGTTGACGTAGGCCGTGACGACCTCGCGGAACCCGCACCGACGGAGTCGGGTGGACGAAATGTCGGCTTCAGGACCGCGTCGTACACCTCCCGGGTGACCACCGACACGATCTCCGCCTCGATCTCCGCCCGAGTCGCCCGCGGCAGCCACCAGGTGATCTCGTCGGAGGTGATCACAGGGCCAGGAACTCCGCGCCGTCCAGCGCCACCGCGGCCTGCTCCGCCGCGTCGAGCTCCTCGTCGAACCACTCGTGCGGGTCGACGATCTGCAGCATCGCGACGGGCAGGTGGATCCGCGTCCCCTCGCCTGCCCGAATCGCCGCGCGCCAGCCCAGGTTGCGGTGGGACAGCTCCGACATCTCGACCGCCCGCCGCCCGCCGGCGAGTTCGCCGACCGCCCGAGCCGCGGCGTTTCGCGTGTCCGACCCGAGATCCGGGACGACCCCCAGGTTGCGTAGCGTCGTCGAGTCGTACCCGAAGACCGGCTGGGTCGAGACCTCGACCTGCCCGGACCGCCGGAGGCCTTCGATCACCACCGCCCGATACTGGTCGACCACGGGCCCGTGCTAGAGAGCGACGTAGTTCGCGCCGGTGTAGGTGGCCCCTTCGTCTCGGAGGCAGACGAGATCGAAGTAGAACAGCGCCTTGTTCAGGTTCGTGATCTGCATGGCGCCACCGGCTCCGGCAATGAGCGCGCGGGCCGCCGTACCGATTCGCTCCGGGTCCATGCCTCCTCCGATGGTTCTACCCACCTGGTGGGCGACGTGCGAGTCGCCGCCACCAACCGTCGGACCGGGGCGTGAACAGCTCCGGCAACCCGCCGATCGGCTGCTGGAGCGAGCTGCTCGAAAGAGCGAGCTGAGATCGTGACCGGCGGCGATGCGGTCGGTAAGGTACCGTCGCATGCAGCACGTGAAGCCCACCCGGGCCCCCTGGGGCTCGCTCCCCGACGTGGTCATCGAGGCCGCGATCCCGCCGGTGAAGGGTCATCCGGACTACGCCGCGGCGAAGGCGGGCGACGCGGATGCTGCCGTGCGGCTGGTGGCGGCGACGTTCGATCAGACGACCGTGGCCGTCCTCGGCTCATGGGCGGGCCAGCGCCCCGTGATCCTGCTGCCGGTGCACGCGTTGGAGGAGACCGGGGTGAACGCCATCCCGCTCGCCTTCGCCGAGGAGCTGGGGCGTCGTCTGGGTTGGCCGGTATCGACCGGAGTGGTGCAGACGAACGTGGTCGGTCACACCGGGGCGTCCGGCTACGCCCGCCTCGCCCGACAGGCCCTGTTCGAGGGCGAGGTGGAGCCCGGAGCGGACCACGTGCTCGTCGACGATTTCATCGGTCAGGGCGGGACGCTCGCCAACCTGCGTGGGCACGTGTTGGCTGCCCGCGGTGGGGTCGTCGGCGCTGCCGTGCTGACCGGTAAGTTACACTCTGCGAAGCTGGCGCTCTCTCCCGAGACGCTGGACGAGCTCCGGAGGAAGCATGGACCCGACCTCGAAGGGTGGTGGCGAGACCGGTTCGGTCACGCCTTCGACTGCCTCACTGAATCAGAGGCTCGGTACCTCGCCCGGACCCCGGATGCTCAGCGCATACGAGATCAGCTTGCTGAGGAAGAGCGCGAAGGAGATCGCGGCGAGGATTGAGTCTCGGCGAGGCTGACGGCGATCGGTTCGTCGATGGGAAGCATCACGCCGTCCAGGTGGAAGACCGCGGTCCGATCGTTGAAGAACGGCTGCCGCTCGCGGATCTGCCCCGGGATCACCAGCACCCAGAACCCGCGCTCACCGGAGCGGGTCTCGTCGTACCACCGGCGCACCAGGTCGAGCGCCCCCAGCACCCCCAGGATCCCCGCGTCTCCGACCACGAC
>JBEBJC010000240.1:0-10163 GCA_040080105.1 Myxococcota bacterium | reverse complement strand
CGATGGTTGCGGGTGCTTGCGCCCCGTTGAGCTGGGTCTGGCCACAAAGTGGCCACACGACGATTCAGGTCGGTTGGAGCTCCTCGATCGTGACGCCCCCGTCGAGGGCGACGGTGAGGACCCGGTTCACGAGGTCGGGCGCCATGGACGGCTACCTCACGCCCTCCTGCCGGTGGGTCGGTCGGAGTTTCGGGATGGTAGGTGGTTGACAACCGCACCTGCTGATGGCCCGCGGGGGACGAGCAGGTGTGGCTCGTCGACGAGTCGAGGACGGCCGCGAGAGGCGGCTGAGCTGTCGCCGATGCTGTTCCGGTAGCGTCGCGGGTTGAGCGGCCGGCCCGCGACAGCTACCCTGCGGCTGCCACGCGATCGCAGTGCGGCCGAGCAGAACAGGGACGTCCAGTTGAACCGCTTCTCCGAGAAAGTCTCCTTCATCTGGTCCGTCGCCGACCTCCTCCGAGGCGACTTCAAGGCCCAGCGGCGGGTGCTTGAGGTGTACGAACGCCTCCGGGCCGACGGCCTCAAGGCGGCGCCATGAACGAGCACGAGCCACGGCGAGCGGCTATACTGAACATACGATCATGATGGAGGGCCTCGTGGCCAAGAAGCTAGACCCCGGGCAGGTCGCCGCCGCAGTCCGTGCCGTCGTGCGGTCGGTCCTCACCGCGAACGGCGGCGACGCGACCGCGGCGGACACCGGGGACAACCCGCTCACGGGGTCGGGCTCGCACTTCGACAGCATCTCCTCCGAGGAGGCGACGGTCATGATCGGGGCGAGGCTCGGGGTGTCCGTCGACCGGAACCCGTTCTTCTCGAACGACCAGCAACCGGCCGCGTCGTTCGACGACATCGTGAAGTCCATCTGCGAGCGAGAGTACGAGGAGCGTGAAGGATGACGGCGAACAGGTTCCGGCAAGCCCGCGAGGGCTTGAGGCTTTCCCTCGGTCAGGCCGCTCGGTTCTCCGATGGCCGCGTCTCCCGTGAGGCCATCGAGGCCATTGAGGCGGGTAGCCGCGAGCCCACGGCGAGCGAGGCGGCGGTCCTGGCCGAAACGTACCGGGTGCGAGACGACTGGCTGCTCGGCGCAGCGGCCCCCGAGGTGCCGATGGCCCTGGTCAACGCTCGCGGCCTCGATCGGCTGAACACCGCTGACCGGCAGGCGGTCGTCGATCTCATCCGCATCCGGCGGTAGCAATGTCGCCCTACCGAAGAGCCCTTCTCCGGAGGGCGATCCACATGGCCGGAGAGGCCCGAGCGAGCCGGAAGCGGTCGCTGGAGACGCCGATCTGCGTCTACGACCTGGCGCACGATCTGGGCCTCGTCGTCGAGTTCAAGCGGTACAGTACGAAGGGCTACGAGGGCCTGTTCATCCCCGCCGTCAAGACCATCCACCTCGAACCCGAGCGGCCCCCCGGTCGGCAGCGGTTCACCTGTGCCCACGAGATCGGCCACTTCGTGATGAGGCACGGCCACGTCGTTGCCTGTACGACCGAGGCCACTCCGTTGCTCAACACGAGCCAGGAAGAGCTCCTAGCCAACGTCTTCGCCTCGTTCCTCCTTATGCCTAAGATCGCCGTCATGACCGCCTTTCGTGCCCTGGGGAAGGCCCCGGAGGATGCGTCGGCGGCCGACTACTACACGATCGCCGCTCAGTTCGGCGTCGGCTACACGAACCTCCTCTGGCACTGCTTCCGCAACCTGGAGGTCCTCTCGGACGGTCGTCACGGGGAGCTCGAGAAGAAGGACCTCCCAAGGGTGCGCTCCGGAATCCTGGAAGGACTCCTACCGGCTGACGTGCTCAACAGGGGACTGCACGTGGTTTCCTCGGACCAGCTCCACCGTCCGCTCGACTTGGCGGTCGGCGAACGGGTTGTGTTCCGCGTGCCGGTCGCCGAAGCCTCGATCCCGCCCGTCCTCGCTGCGGAGCCCGCCGGGTCTAGCTGCTTCATTGCTGTGAAGCCCGGCAAGGGCACAGTGACCTTCGCGAGCGGCGTGCAGGCCCAGCTTCGGGTCTACGACGGCAAGGGCGAAGGCCTCTGGCGGGCCCTCTGGGACATCGAGGAGGGCGATTGAGCCACGTTCCCCTACACGTCCACGGCGGCACCCTGTCGGACGGCTGGATGGCGACACTTCGGGGTCTTGCCGGCCGCGGCGTCGATGGCCTGTCGCCCCTCGTACTCACGGTCGACCGGTTCGATGACAACGAGCCGGTCGAGACACCGGGCTTCCGCGGCGCCCTCAGCACTGAGCTTGTTCGCCTGGGGCACCCGACCGTCGATACGACGTGCCGCACGATCTTCCCCTTCCCCCTCACTAGTCTCGGGGGCGGACGGGACGCGTTGTTCGACCGCTACCGCCAGATCGTGCCGAGGTTGCGGAAACACAAGGCCAACAAGAAGGGGATCTACTTCGAGAGGATGATCGCCTTTCCGTCCCACGACGCGGAGGAGCCACTGAACCAGTTGAAGACGATCCTCGACTTCTGGGACGGCGACACCCGCCGCAAGAGTGCGTTCCAGGTTACCACGTGGTGCCCCGAGAGGGATCTGTCGAAGGGCCCGTACGCCTTGTTCCCGTGCCTCCAGCACGTGGCGTTCACGCCGATGGGAGAGGAGCTCTCGGTGACGGCCTTTTACGCGACCCAGTACCTCCTCAAGCGGGGATACGGGAACTACCTGGGTCTTTGTCGGCTCGGAGCCTTCATGGCCCACGAGATGGGCCTGCGCCTGACGCGGTTTACCTGCTACGCCGCCCACGTCCCAGCTGAGGAGTCGAAGGCTGAACTCCGGAACCTCGTCACCACGTTGGAGGCGGTGTGAGGGCCTCCGCGAGCGTCATCCATGTTTCTCGCCGTCCACCGACCCCGTCGCCGGTCTACGACACCTACTGGCGGTTCGCGGCTTACCGGCAGGAGGTGTACTTCCGGCGGCTGACCGGGGAGAAGCCGCCCTGGACCGATGACCCCGTGATCCGTGCGCACCGCTTCACGAACGCGTACCGGGCCTCGGATCGGGTGAGTCAGCACCTCATCCGCGAAGTGATTCAGGTCCCCGGCATGTCCGTCCAGGACGTCGTCCTTCGGGTCCTCCTGTTCAAGGTGTTCAACCGGATCGACACCTGGAGGACCATCGAGGCTGCCGTGGGAACGGTGTCTACGACTTCGTTCGACACGGCCGTCCTCGACCGAGCCCTGAACCTCGCCATGGATAGCGGAGGACGGGTGTACTCCGCCGCCTACATCATGCCGGTCGCGGCGGCATACGCCGGGGGCCGCAAGCACTCCTCGCACCTGCGGCTGCTCGCGGCGATGCTCGCGAACGACCTCCCGGAGCGGATCGCTGATGCCGGGCGCCTCTCGGACGTGTACAAGCTGCTCTTGGGGTACTCGGGGATCGGTCCGTTCCTCGCGTTCCAGTACGCCATCGACCTGAACTACACCGACGTGGTGCGGTTCGACGAGATGGACTTCGTCGTCCCCGGTCCGGGGTGCCTGAGCGGGCTCCGCAAGTGCTTCTCCGATCGGGGCGACTACACCGACGAGGAACTGATCCGCTGGGTGACCGACCGCCAGGAGGCGGAGTTCGACGCCCGCAGCATCACGTTCAGAACCCTGTTCGGGCGTCGACTGCACCTGATCGACTGCCAGAACCTCTTCTGCGAGGTGGACAAGTACGCCCGAGTCGCCCACCCCGAGGCCGGTGGCCTCGCCGGGCGCACGCGAATCAAGCAGAAGTACACCCCCCTCGGTGCGCTCCCCACTCCCGTCTTTCCCGCGAAGTGGGGCATCAACGGCCAGGTCGACACCGTACTGGGGGGTCGGGCGTGAAGTTCAGCGAGTACCAGGCCCTCGCCTCGAAGACAGACCAGGCCCCAGAGGGTGAGAAGGCGAAGATGCTGCCGATGCTGGGCCTCGCGGGCGAAGCGGGCTCGGTCCTGACCGTCTACAAGAAGTTCCTCCGGGATGGCCGTGCCCACGAGATGAAGGCCTCGATGCAGGAGGAGCTCGGCGACGTGCTCTGGTACGTCGCGAACATCGCGTCGAAGTTCGGCCTGGACCTCGACGAGGTCGCGGCGGCTAATGTCACCAAGGTGAACCGGTGGTGGGGCCCCCAGCCAGACCGGCGGGCCTTCGATGCGGGGTTCCCGATCTGGGAGCAGTTGCCGTCGGTGTTCGAGGTGGAGATGACGCCGCTCGCCGTCGGCGAAGGAGCCGCCGTCCGGCTGACCTGCGACTCGATCGACGTGGGCGACACCCTCACCGACAATGCCCACGTCGAAGACGGCTACCGGTTCCACGACATCTTCCACTTCGCCTACGCCGCGATCCTCGGGTGGTCGCCGGTCACTCGGTCCATCTTCGGCCTGAAGCGGAAGAGCCGACCGAAGTTCGACGAGGTGGAGGACGGCGGCCGCGCCATCGTCATCGAGGAGGGGATCTCTGCCTTCGTCTTCGCCCACGCCTGGCCGCACCGGTTCCAGCAGGCGACCGAGGTGGAGCGGTCTGTGCTGAACACGATCCGCACCATGGTGAAGGGCCTTGAAGTAGCGGAGCGCACCGAGCGGGAGTTGCAGCGGGCGATCCTGGAGGGCTTCAGGGTCTTTCGGCAGATCGCCGACGCGAACGGCGGGCTTGTCGTGGTCAACACCGTGGAGCGGTACATCGACGTGGTGCGGGCTGGCCCGCCGCCGAGTCCCCCATGAAGCCGCCGCCCAGCAACCTCCCGGAGCCGAAGACCCGCGAGGAGGTCATGGCCCTGCTGTGGCCCTTCCTGAAGGAGCGGCTGAAGGTCCGCCGGGCGAAGGGCGGCATCGGGACCCCCACGATGATCACGCACCGCCTCCCGGGCCCCAACGGCTACGAGCAGGACTTAAGCTGGCACGCCGACGTCCCGCTGGAGTGCGACGGCAGGATCATCCTGGGCGGGTTGATGCGGATATACCCGGACCACGTTCGGGTCCCGCAGACGACTCTCGCCCTGGTCCTGGAGGTCGTCTACGACCTGGAGCGACAGGGCATCCTGCGTCAGTCGGGGGATCGCGGCATCCACGGCATGTACATCACGAACCACGGTGCTGGACTCCTCGACACCAGCGACGTGGACCTCCCTGCCGGTTCCGCCGAGCGGGTCGTCCGCCTGAAGGCCGAGTTCGCGGGCCTCCCGTCGATCGACCTCATCGGACGCCACTACGCGGAAGCCACCGCGGCCTATGCGGCGAACCTGAACTACTCCGGGGCCGTGATGATCGGGGTGTGCTTCGAGGCCGGGATCCTCGTCGTCGTCAGGGCCATAGCGAAGTGCGACGCACGCTCGCCAGGCATGCTCGTCGGACTGAACAAGAACCACAGGAAGGTCCTTCCCGCCGTACTGAACGAGGACTACGTCGCCGCCTCCGCCTTGGAGGATCTCGTCTACGACGTGCTCTGCGCCATCCCGTCCCTGGACCAGCACGACGCGGACTGGGTTCGCAAGGGGTTTCGGCCGATTAGCCTGTTCGTGCGGTCCCTGCGGAACCTGGCGGGGCACCCGACCGGGAAGGAGGTGTCCCGCGACGACGTTGCCGCCCACATCTCGACCCTTCCCGCGTTCCTTCGTCGGGTCGCATCGATCGCCGGCCAGGTCGAGCGGCTCCCGTGACCCCCGACGGCGGCCAGGTCGCGATCACCGGGTTCAAGCTGCAGGTCGTGATCGCCCTGATCGACTCGCTCCGGGAGCCCGACTGGATCCGGATGACGATCGAGCCGCCGGGCCTCGATCACGTCGACGTGCTCTGGGTCTACACGGACGACGAGGTCGACCACGTTCAGGTCAAGCACTCGAAGAACACCTTCAAGCCAGGGCTGGTGAAGCGGGTCACTAAGGCAATGGCCGCACGACCCGAACGGGTTCGCCAGCGTCGGCTCGTGCTGCTGGGTCCCGGTCAGTCCGAGCCAGTGAGCAACGGAGTGGCGGTCGTCTACCGCGTGAACGACCTCGATGCGCTGCTCGCCGATGCCGCGATGAAGGCGGGGCTGTGGGTCGAGTCCCGCGGCCTGCCACAGCCCCCGTCGGCGGTGCGTGAGGGGGTGCAGCGAGCAGCCGAGCGCCTCCTCTGGCTGGCCGGTGGGGGCCGCACCTGGTCTCGGGACGACGTGGTCCGCCTCCTGTGGGACGAGGTCGTCGGTCACCCGGACCACAGCGAAGTGCCGACCGCTCCTCTCGTGCTGGAGATCCGCCGCACAGTCGTGATCCACTCCGACGGCCGGGGCGACGACTACGTTAGGTGCCTCGTACGCAACCCCACGGACGAACCTCGTGGTTTCCGGAAGCCGTTCTTCCACTTCACCCTCACGGACCCCGGCACGGCGACGCTCGTGCGCGTCGGCGACGGGGAGCCGGGAGTGCCGAGGGCTGTTCCTGGGAAGCGGCCCGGCGGGTTTGCGGTTGGGCTCGAGCTTCGAGCCCCGGTCCCCGCCCGCGACAGCCGCATGTACGCCGTGCACCTCCAGCGGTCGCCCGTGGCCGCCCTCGAAGGCCGCGAGTGGGTGTTCTCCGACCCGCTCACCGAGACGGGGGACGAGGCTCACCCGTTCAACGTCGACGTCATCTTCCCGGTGCGGGGCGTCATCAGGGCGGCCCGGACGGCGGCGATCAGCCCGATGACGGCATCGTGGAGGCTGGTCACGGGTCCCGAGGACCGGCCCGTTCGGGCCCGGTTGACTCGACCCCGAGTCTCGAAGTCGATGGACAGGGCGGCGGCGGCCGGAATCGCTGCCGCGGAACGCGACCTCGACGCTGCCCTCGCCGTCTACTTCGATGGGGCCTGACCGGACGACGAGGTGGGCGACGCCGCCGGGGTGGTCGGGGCGGACGGCGTGGTGGTCGGGACGAACCCGGCCGGAAGGATCGTCGAGCCCGGGCCTACCTTGATGCCCTTTTCGAGCCAGTCGAGCCCCGGGCCCGGTGACGGCCTCGCCCTGCTATGCTCGGCCATGACGCCCCTCCACTGTACGGGTGTTCTTCCTAAGCTCACCCGGCGTCAACGGGTCGGCAACCCCTCCGGCGGAGCGGTTCGAGATGCCGCTACCCCAATGCCTGATAGTGCGGCTGGAAGGGCGGGATCCCCCGACGGGCGCCGCTGGCGCGCCGTTTCGGCCGAGACCGCGGCCCGCGTGCAATGGTCCGACTCCGTCCCCCCTTGGTAGGCGATGTCCGATCCCGAGGCCGAGACCGCCGTAGCGGTGGGTGCGCGCCGGCACCCGTCGGCGCGCCAGGAGCCGACATGGACAAGGACCCGTGGGTCAGCACCGCCGTGGTCTGCGAGCACCTCAACATCGCGGCCGGGACCCTCCGGTACCTGATGTACAGCACGCCCGACGACCTGTACCGGCCGTGGGTGAACGTTGGGACCGGTGCGCGCCCCACCTACGGCTGGCGGCTCGTGCTGGTCGACGACTGGATCCGAGCGCTCCAGGCCCTTCCGGTGCGGACCGGAAGGCACCGGCGCGCGAAGGCTCGGGGCAGGGCAGGCGCGGATGTGCCGTCCCTGCGCCTGCTGGCGGACGACGTGTCCAAGGGGAAGGGCTGATGGCGTTCATCGACAAGAAGCTGAATGGTCGGTACCAGGTCCGGTGGACCGACCCCGACGGTCAAGAGCGGGCGCGCACCGTGCCCGACATGGCCACGGCCAAGCGCGTCAAGCTCGATGTCGAGCGCACCGTCAGCGAGGGCCACCGGTGGGACCCGCGGGATGCTGTCGCACTCCCCGAGGTCCCCGAGGTCCTCAAGAAGTACATCGAGAACCGGGGGAAGCGGCTCAAGCCCAGGACGCTCCACCGGTACGGCGAGAACCTGGACCTGTTACTGCGATTCCTCCGGTCCGAGCGGCCGCGGGGCTCGTTCCCCGTGTCTATGCTGTCGAAACCGACGCTGGAGGACTTCCACACCTCGCTGCTCCAGTCCGAGAACGGCCTCCACGGTCGACAGCGCGGACCCGACACGGCCCGGAAGATCGTCGAGGTCGCCCAGCTCGCCTGGGAGTGGGCCGACGACTCCGGGCGCTGGGACGGCCTGATCCCGCGTCCGCGGCGCATCGAGATGCAGCGCTCCGAACCCGAGCCGGTCGTGGCGCCGGAGTGGGCCGAGATGGACCGCGCCATCGATGCCGCGCGGGGCTGGCTGAAGCTGCTGATGACGTTCCTGCGGTACACCGGGCTGCGCGTGGGCGAGACGATGCTGCTGCGCTGGTCCGACATCGACCTCGAACGCGGCCACCTCACGATCAGGGGTGAGATCAGCAAGACGCGTCGCGGGCGCGTGATCCCGCTAAGCGCGCATCTGCTCGGCGTGCTCGCGACCTGGGATCAGACAGGCGACTTCGTGATCGCCTCGGGGCGCCGCGCCGGTGAGCGCGAGCGGCAGGCCCGCCCTCGGGACGCGGACCGGGCATGGGCGCGCGGGCGTCCGCGAGGCGGCGTGGTCGGGCGAGCCGTTCCACGCGTTCCGCAACGGCTTCAAGACGGGGCTCCTGGCGCTCGGCGGGCACGCGGACGCGATCGACTTCCTGCAGGGCCACAAGCTCGGACGCGGGAGCCGCGATCGCTACATCGACCCCTGGCTCGCGCTGCCCCTCGAAGATGCCGTTGGGCTGATTCCTGCGGTGGGAGCCGCCCCGAAGATCGTTCGGTTGCGCCGCGTGGTATAGGGCCTTTCCGAGACCACGCCGTGATCTGGGAGCTGCCGCCTTGGCCGACGCGCCGTTGATTCAAGTCGAAAGCATCGTCGTTCAAAAGCTCTTCGGCCTATATGACCACGCCATCCAGCTCAAGCTGGGCGATCGCGTCACTATTGTTCACGGACCGAACGGAGTTGGGAAAACAGCCATCCTGCGCCTGGTGACTGCTCTGTTCGGGTGGCGCCTAGCTGAATTCGCGCGCGTCCCCTTCGACAAGTTCGAAGTGACCCTGACCGACAAGACAAGAATAACCGTCGAGCCAGGCGAGCCGGGAAAGCGCCGGCGGCCCAGCCACACGCCGCAGATCCCGCTGAAGGTTGCAGTTCACTCGGCCCACGGGAGCAAGGCCGACACGTTCCAGTACGATGAGCGCCGCTATGCGGAGACGCTGATGGTGCTTGAGAGGGAGCTGCCGTGGCTGAACCGGATCAGCGAAGAGGCTTGGATGGACGGACGGACCGGCACAACCCTGTCCACAGCGGAGGTTTTGGCGCGCTACTCCGAACTCGTGCCCGTTCGGGCTGGGAAGGCGTACCCGGAGCCGGAGTGGTTCCAGACCGTCCGAGCCCAAGTTCGAGTGCACTTCATCGAGGCCCAGCGCCTTCTCCGGATCGGACCGTCGGAACCCCACAGAGGAAGGGTGCAAGCGATGGTGCCAACGGTCAGGGACTACGCGCAGGACCTCCAGCGCAGAGTGGGAGAGACTCTCGCACGCTACGCTAGCGAGTCCCAATCTCTCGATCAGTCGTTTCCCCAGCGACTGTTGGTGGCCAGTGCGCCGGCTCTGAACATCAACGAAATCAAGGATCGCATGGCTGCGCTGGATGTGCAACGCACCAAGCTACGCAGCATTAGCCTGCTGGACGACAGTGGAGGCTACCCGTTCGATATTACGTCTCTGGACAAGCTGAATTCGACGCAGACTGGGGTGATGAGCCTCTATGTACAGGACACTGAACGCAAGCTCGGTACGCTTGACGACTTGGCACGGCGCATCGAGCTCCTTCGCGACAATGTGAACCAAAAATTCGCTCACAAGTCCATTCGCATCGATCGCGAGCGCGGGTTCCACGCGACCGGGCACGACGACACACCGCTCGAACTGGAAGCGCTGTCCTCTGGCGAGCAACACGAACTTGTGCTGCTGTACGACTTGTTGTTCCGCGTACAGCCCAACACCCTTGTCCTCATCGACGAACCAGAACTGTCGCTACATGTGGGCTGGCAGAAACGATTCTTGCCGGAGCTGCTGCAGATCGTAAAGGCAGCGCAGTTTGATGCACTCGTTGCAACCCATTCACCGTTCATCGTCGGGGACCGATCCGACCTGATGGTGCCGCTCGGCACCGACGCCCTCCGTGTCAAGATGGATGAGACAGTCCGCAGCCACGAGTTTACCGAGCAGGGCGCCTGACGGATCATGGTTCCAATGTCCAAGACTTCATCGCCGA
>JBEBJC010001315.1:0-2150 GCA_040080105.1 Myxococcota bacterium | reverse complement strand
TCGCCAAACACGATGCCCGACATTTTCATCACATCCTCGGCCCGCTCCTTCGACGTGACGATGCCCATGAAAGGCTTGTCGGAATGTTTCAGCGCCGATTGGATGATATGCAGTGCCGCTTCGGCACCGGAATTTCCATGGGCTCGCAGATGATCGAGCTGGAGGAATGCAAAGCCGGCGACATGTAGGCCAGCTTGTGCAAATTATTGAGATCGGCCAGCGAGCCATAGCGCCGCTCGCCGTCGAGCCCGCGCAAGATCGCCGACGCGTCGGCCGGCCGCTGCGCCGGGTCGAGCATCAGGCACCAGTCCACCAGCGCGACCAGGCGGCGCGGGATCCCGGCCGGGAGCGGCGCGCGGCGGCCCTCGTTCACCTTGATGAAGATCTCCATCAGGTCGTGCCCGGGGTACGCGACCTGGTGCGACAGCAGCTCGTACAGCACGCACCCGAGGGCGAACACGTCGGCGCGCTGGTCGACGTTCGCCGCGTCGCGGATCTGCTCGGGCGCCATGTACTGCGGCGTGCCCATCGGCTGGCCCGCCCGGGTCTGCACCAGGGTCGACGCGGTGAGCTTCATCAGCCCGAAGTCGCCCACCTTGGGGATCGGCGTGCCGTCTACGTCCGAGGCGAGCAGCACGTTCGACGGCTTCAGGTCGCGGTGCACGATCCCTGCGGCGTGCGCCGCGGCGACCCCGGCGACGATCCCGCGGAACAGCCGCTCGGCCGTGGCCGGGTCGGGCTTGTGCTGGAGGATCCACTCGCCGAGGTCGGGCCCGTCGATGTACTCCATCACCAGCGCCGGCAGGCCGTGCACGGTGAGCACGTCGCTCACCTTCACCAGGTTCGGGTGCCCGATCCGCGCCTGCACCTGCCCCTCGGACATCAGCCGGCGGTGCAGCGACGGCCCGGTGAGCGTGAGCACCTTCAGCGCGTGTGGGCTGCCCAGCGTGGCGTGGTGCACGAGGTACACCTCGGACATCCCGCCCGCCCCGATCTTCTCGTCCACCACGTACCGCTCGACCGCCTCGCCGCGGGCGAGAACGTCGTCACCCATCGCCGGCTCCGAGCAGCGGCACGCCGCGCGCGATCGGGACCCCCACCCGCACGGGGTCACCCGCCGCGACGGCCACCCGCCACCGGTCCGGCTCGGCGACCACCACCACGGTCGAGCCGAGGTGGAACGTGCCGAGCTCCGCGCCGCGCGCCAGCGGCGCCTCGAGCAGCCCTTCGGACCGCGCGCCGCCGGTGTTCGTGACCAGGTCGCACAGCTCGAGGGTGATCCGGCCGACCCCGAACGCGCCCACCAACACCACGTGCAGCGGGCCGCGATCGGTGTCGACCGCCACCACCACCCGCTCGTTGCGCGAGAACAGGTTCTTCACCCGGCGAACCGCGGCCGGGAACACCGGCCACAACGTGCCCGGCACGTACCGCCACGCGCGCGCCACCCCCTCGCGCGGCACGTGCACCCGGTGGTAGTCGCGCGGCGACAGGTACAACACGAACACGTCGCGCTCGCCCACGACCGCAGTCTCGAGCAGGTCGGACAGCGACACCGTGCGCCCGGGGGCGATCGGGACCTCGCCCCCGACGCTGCGCCCGGCGAACGCGCAGGTGCCGTCGACCGGGGACACGAGCGCGTCCGGGTCGGCAGAGATCGGCCGCGACCCCGGCCGCAGCTTGCGGGTGAACAGCGCCTCGAGGGTGCGGAAGTCGCCGATCGCGCCCTCGGCCTCGGTCAGGTCGACGTGGTACGCCCGGACGAACGCGGTGGTCAGCCAGCGGCTCACCCGCGACCGCGCGAGCCGGCCCATCGCGCGCGCGCCATGGTTTCGCGGCACGACCGACAGCGCGGTCACGATCAGTGCGTCCCTCATCGGCCCCAACCCTATCCGCTCGGGAGGTTCCCGCCACGGGAACCTCGGGCGGGGCGTCGTCCCGACCGCAGGCTCACCCCGACCCGAGGCGGACGTAACAACGCGGTCTCCCGTCGGTTGCACGATCGAGGGGGAGTCGTACCGACCGATCGGCCCGCGAATTTCCCGGGCGCGGGCCCCTCACCTATGACTGGTCCGGGCAGGCGGAGTACCTGTCCCTGGCACGCCAGCGCCCGCCTACGGCCACCCTCACCCGCACCTCGAGTGCCTGTT
>JBEBJC010000239.1:0-10212 GCA_040080105.1 Myxococcota bacterium | reverse complement strand
GAACGCCTCGGGGGCCGCGTACCCGGCGTCGGCGGCGACCTCGCGGATCGTGCGGTCGGGGCGCGACTCGAGCTGGTGCGCCGCCCGCTCGAGCCGGAGGCGGCGGAGGTACTGCACCGGGGGCTGCCCGACCACCGCGCGGAACAGCTTCGCGAAGTGGTGCTCCTGGTACCCCGCGGCCGCGGCGAGCTCGCCGATCGACCAGCCCCGGTCGAGGTCGGCTTGGATCCGGCACACGAGCTCGGTCACCGTCTGCCAGGCGACGGGCCCCACCTGCGGTCGGATCGCGACCTCCCGGCGCGAGGCTACCACCGGCGCGGATCGAGCGGATGGGGACGGTCGAACCCCGCGCCGACCCCGGGTCCGAGCACCGTGACCGCGCCGAGCGCCACCACCCCGGACACCACCAGCCAGCCCGGCTTCCGCTCGATCGGGCTCGGCGCGCCGGTGTACGGCTGCCCCGGCACCCACACGTCGTCGGAGAAGAACAGCGGCAGGTACGCCAGGAACAGGGTCCCTGCGAACGTCGACACCGCCGCCGACACCGCGAACTCCGGCCCCGCGCGGTTGAGCAGCGACCCGGTCACCACCAGCGTCGACCCGCCGGCGTACGGCAACAGGGTGAGCCACCGACCGCGGGCCGAGCGGGTCCCGTCCGCGCCGAACAGCGGCTTGCCGAGGTGCTGGGCGAGCGGGATCGTCGCGAACGTCATCGCCGCGCCCCCGAGTGACAGCCCGAGCTGCAGCGGCAGCGGGTGGTCGATGTCGCGCAGGAACCCGTCCGAGCCCCAGTCCCCGACCGGCAGCCACGGGCCGACCATCAGGTACCCCCCGGCCTGCCACAGGTTGGTCACCGTGTTCAGCCACAGGTAGTCGACCACCACGCCGTCGCGGGGGTGCCCGAGCGCGAGCGTCGCGCCGAACGCCGAGCCGGCCGCGAGGTTCCCGAGGGCCCCGCCCGCGCTGGTCCACCGGTGCTGGCCTGGCGTGGTCTCTTCACACCCGGCGACCGCGAGGGAGAACCCGGTGGGCCTCCCGCCGCCGATCACGCACCCGAGCTCGTGCCCGAGCCCCTCGTGGAACACCGCCGCCGACAAGTACGTCACCGCGCCGATCGACACCACCATCGCCGGGTCCGTCTCCACCTCGCCCGCGTCCGCCGCCGACGCGCCGTCGATCATCCACCACATCTGCGCCTCCGAGACGGGACGGTCCCACGGCGGCGACCCGGGGACCTGACCGTTCTTGGGGTCGGGGGAGGCGGCAACCGGCGTGAGACCGTGTCGGCAACCCCGTCGGGTACACCTGCAGAAACCCGCGACCCGAGGACCCATGCCCCCGAGCCTCCCCCAGGACGATCCCGCGCCGGTGGCCCGCGCCGCCGCCCTCGAAGCGGCCCGCGCCGCGTACCGTTTCGGCTACGACGTGTACCCCGGGCTCGCGATGAGCGCCGAGCGCCCCAAGGCCGACACCACCCCGCCGAACTGGTCGGCGACGGTGGACCACGCGCTCGAGCTGGTGGTGGCGAACGACGTGCGGGCCGACCGCGACGTGTCGGGGCTGCGGGCCCGGATCCCGGAGCTGTGGCAGGCGGTGCGCGACCTGGTGCGCGACGGCGCGCGCGAGGCGTTCAACGACCTGTCGTCGCTCGCGCTGGGCGGCACCGAGCGGGGCGAGGCGACCTCGGCGGCGGCGTTCGACACGTTCTTCCGCACCCTGCCGGTCCCGCCCGCGAGCACCGCGCTGTGGGACGACGTCGCGTTCTCCCGCCGGTGGCTCGCCGGCTCGAACCCCGAGAGCCTCGAGGGCGTCACCGCGCTCGATCCCTCGTTCCCGGTGACCGACGCCCACCTCGCGACGGTCGGCGGCGACGACACCCTCGCCGCCGCGCTCGCCGAGGGGCGGCTGTACACGGTCGACTACCGGATGCTCGACGGTTTGCCGCCGAACCGGCTGCACGCGCGCGAGATCACCGTGGCCCCGGCGCGCGGGATGTTGGTCCGACCGCGCGACCAGGGCGTGCCCCGGCTGTTCGCGATCCAGCTCGCGGCCGAGACCGGGCCGAGCGCGCCGATCTTCACCCCCGCCGACGGATGGGGCTGGCGGATCGCGCGCACCCACCTCGCCGCCGCCGACACGTTGTGCGGCGCGATCTGGTTCCACCACGCGCGGACCCACCTCGTGGCCGAGCCGCTGATCGTGGCGGCGCACCGGTCACTCGCGCCGACCCACCCGCTGATGATCCTGCTCGCCCAGCACGCGAAGGGCACGCTGTACATCAACGAGGTCGGCTCCCACAGCGTGTTCGCGCCGCACGGGCTGCTCGACTGGTTCACCGGCACCTCGCGCGACGGGGTGCGCGAGCTGTCGCGGCGGTCGGTGCACACGTTCGACTTCGGCGCCTCCACGTTCCCCGACCGGCTCGCCGCGCGGCGGGTCACCGATCCGGCGCTCGCGTTCCCGTTCCGCGACGACGGGCTGCTGGTGTGGGGCGCGATGCGGCGGTGGATCGACCGGTACCTGCGGTCGTACTACCCGTCCGACGCGGCGGTCCGCGCCGACGGCGAGCTCGCCGGCTGGGTGCTCACCGCGGGCTCGGTCGACGGCGGCGGCGTGCGCGGGCTCGGCGCCGGCCCAGCGACGATCGACGCGCTGGTGACGCTGGTGACCCAGCTCGTGTTCGCCGGCTCGGCGGTGCACGCGGCGATGAACTTCCCGGTGGCCGACGAGCTCACGGTGATCCCGGCGAGCCCGTTCGGGGCGTGGGCCGCGCCGCCGACCCGCACCGGCGGGTGGACCGAGCAGGACTGGCTCGCGATGTTGCCCCCGATGGACGCGGCCCAGCGCCAGTTCGACACCGCGCTGCTGCTCGGGCTGTCGCGGGTGGGGTCACTCGGCGACTACGACCCGTTCGACGACCCGCGCGCGGCCGCGGCCGCGTCGACGTACCGGGCGGAGCTGGCGCAGGTGGAGGCGGAGATCGCCGCGCGCAACGCGACCCGCGACCCGTACGTGCACCTGCTGCCGTCGAGGATCCCGCCGGGCATCAACATCTGACCTCGGGGTCACCGCACGGGTGAGCGGTTCGTCGCGGCCGGGTGTGTCGAACCCCACACCTCCCCCGCGTGAACCCGCACCTGGCCGCTGACGGTCCCTGGCTCGGCGTTTGCACCATGCCGGCGCGGGAGACCGAAACCATGCCCCTCGCCCGCACCTGGGACGCGAACGAAGCGGTGGCCCACGTCGCGTACCGGGTGTCCGAGCTCGTCGCGCTGTACCCGATCACCCCCGCCTCGCCGATGGGCGAGCACGCCGACACCTGGGCCACGGCCGAGCTGCCGAACCTGTGGGGCGACGTGCCGCGGGTGGTCGAGCTGCAGTCCGAAGGGGGCGCCGCCGGGACCGTCCACGGCGCGCTGCAGGCGGGCGCGCTCGCGACCACGTTCACCGCGTCGCAGGGCCTGCTGCTGATGTTGCCGAACCTGTACAAGATCGCGGGCGAGCTCACCCCGGCGGTGATCCACGTGGCGGCGCGGTCGATCGCGACCCACGCTCTGTCGATCTTCGGGGATCACAGCGACGTGTACGCGGCGCGCCAGACCGGGTGGGCGATGTTGTGCGCCGCGTCGGTGCAGGAGGCGCACGACTTCGCGCTGGTCGCCCACGCGGCCACGCTCCGGGCCAGGGTCCCGTTCCTGCACTTCTTCGACGGGTTCCGCACCTCCCACGAGGTCGCGAAGACCGAGGTGCTCGCCGACGACGACCTGCGGGCGCTGCTCGACGCCGAGGCCGCCCACGCCCACCGCGACCGGGCGCTGTCGCCCGACCACCCGGTGGTCCGCGGCACCGCGCAGAACCCGGACGTGTTCTTCCAGGCGCGCGAGGCGTGCAACCCGTTCCACGACGCGGTGCCGGCGGTGGTCGAGCAGCTGTTCGACGCGCTCGCGGCCCGGGTGGGCCGGCGGTACCGCCTGTTCGAGTACCACGGGCACCCCGAGGCGGAGCGGGTGGTGGTGCTGATGGGCTCGGGCGCCGGCGCCGCACACGAGACCGTCGACTGGCTGGTCGCCCGCGGCGAGCGGGTCGGGCTGCTGACCGTGCACCTGTACCGCCCGTTCTCCGCCGAGCACCTGGTGGCGGCGCTGCCCCGCACCACCAAGGTCGTGGGCGTGCTCGACCGCGCCAAGGAGCCCGGCGCCCCCGGCGAACCGCTGTACCTCGACGTGCTCGCCGGGCTGCACCAGCGGTGGGACGGGCCGCTGCCGAAGGTGGTGGGCGGTCGGTACGGCCTGTCGTCGAAGGAGTTCGACCCGGCGATGGTGAAGGCGGTGTTCGACGCGCTCGCGTCCGAGCGGCCGCCCCACGGGTTCACCGTGGGGATCCACGACGACGTGACCCACCGGTCGCTGCCGTGGGACCGCGACTTCGACCTCGAGCCCGACGACGTGGTGCGCCAGGTGTTCTACGGGCTCGGCGCCGACGGCACCGTGGGCGCGAACAAGAACTCGATCAAGATCATCGGCGAGCAGACCGAGTTCTTCGCCCAGGGCTACTTCGTGTACGACTCGAAGAAGTCGGGCGCGACCACGATCTCGCACCTCCGGTTCGGCCCGCGGCCGATCCGCTCGACCTACCTGGTGAAGCGGGCCCAGTTCGTGGCGTGCCACCAGCCGCAGTTCGTGGAGACGCTCGACGTGCTCGAGCTCGCGGCCCCGGGCGCCACGTTCCTGCTCAACACCCCGCACGGGCCCGGCGCGGTGTGGGACACGCTGCCCGCCGACGTGCAGCGGACGATGATCGACCGCAGGCTCAGGTTCTTCGTGATCGACGCGGTCGCGGTCGCGCGCGAGGTCGGGCTCGGGCGGCGGATCAACACCGTGATGCAGACCTGCGCGTTCGCGATCTCGGGCGTGTTGCCGCGCGACCAGGCGGTGGCCCAGATCAAGCGGTCGATCGAGAAGACCTGGTCCGCCCGCGGCGCGCAGGTGCTCGAGGCGAACTTCGCCGCGGTCGACGGCACGCTCGCGCGGCTGCACGAGGTCCCGGTCCCGGCGGTCGTCGGCGCGACCCGGGTGCGACCGCCCGCGGTGCCCGCCGCCGCCCCGCCGTTCGTGCAGCGGGTCACCGCCGCGATGCTCGCCCGCCGCGGCGACGACCTGCCGGTGAGCGCGTTCGTGCCCGACGGCACCTGGCCCGTCGGCACCTCGCAGTGGGAGAAGCGCGCGATCGCCGAGCAGATCCCGAGCTGGGACCCGGCGCTGTGCATCCAGTGCAACAAGTGCGCGCTGGTGTGCCCACACGCCGCGATCCGGGTCAAGGCGTACCCCGAGGCGGCGGACGCACCTGCCGAGTTCCAGGCGGTCCCGTGGCGCCAGCGCGACCACGCCGGCTGGCAGTACACCGTGCAGGTGGCCCCCGAGGACTGCACCGGCTGCACCCTGTGCGCGGCGGTGTGCCCGGCGCGCGACAAGGGCAACCCGCGCCACAAGGCGCTCGACATGGTCGACCTCGGGCCCCGGCGCGAACCCGAGCGGCAGAACTTCGCGTACTTCCTGGGGCTGCCCGAGCTCGACCGCACCGCGGTCGGCCGGTCGGTGAAGGACAGCCAGCTGCTGCAGCCGCTGTTCGAGTTCTCCGGGGCGTGCGCCGGGTGTGGCGAGACCCCGTACCTGAAGCTGCTGACCCAGCTGTTCGGCGACCGGCTGGTGATCGCGAACGCGACCGGCTGCTCGTCGATCTACGGCGGCAACCTGCCCACCACCCCGTACACCACCGACCGCGACGGCCGCGGCCCGGCGTGGGCGAACTCGCTGTTCGAGGACAACGCCGAGTTCGGGTACGGGATCCGGCTCGGGATCGACCAGCTCGCCGACCGGGCCCGCCGGGTGCTGCGCGGGTGCGCCGACCTGGTGGGCGCCGACCTGGTGGACGCGATCCTCGGGCAGACCGCGCGCGACGAGGCGGCGATCCGCGACCAGCGCGCGCGGGTGGCGGCGGTGCGCGAGCGGCTCCGCGGGGCGACCCGCCCCGACGCGGTCGAGCTCACGATCGTCGCCGACGCGCTCGTGCACAAGACCGTGTGGCTCGTGGGCGGCGACGGGTGGGCGTACGACATCGGGTTCGGCGGGCTCGACCACGTGCTCGCGTCGGGCCAGGACGTGAACGTGCTGGTGCTCGACACGCAGGTGTACTCGAACACCGGCGGCCAGGCGTCGAAGGCCACGCCGCTCGGCGCGGTCGCCAAGTTCGCGTCCGCGGGCAAGGACGTGCGCCGCAAGGACCTCGGGCGGCTGGCGATGGCGTACGGCAACGTGTACGTCGCGCAGATCGCGTTCGGCGCGAAGGACGCGCACACGGTCGAGGCGCTGGCCGCCGCCGAGGCGTGGCGTGGGCCGTCGCTGGTGATCGCGTACAGCCACTGCATCGCGCACGGCTACGAGCTGTCGGCCGGGCTCGCGCAGCAGAAGGCCGCGGTCGACAGCGGGTTCTGGCCGCTGTACACGTTCGACCCCGGGCGGGAGAAGCCGTTCGCGCTGATCTCCGCCCCGCCGACCGTCCCGTTCGAGACGTTCGCGTACGCAGAGGGGCGGTTCCGGATGTTGAAGGGGCAGGACCCGGAGCGGGCACGCGCGCTGCTCGCCCGCGGCCAGGCCGACGCCGACGACCGATACTCGCAGCTCGCCGCGCTGCGCGACCCGGAGGAGCGCTGAACATGGACACCCGCACCCGGTTCATGGGCCTGTCGGTCGACAACCCGCTGGTGGTCGGCGCCTCCCCGCTGTCCGACGACGTGTCGACCTGCCGCGCGCTCGAGGACGCCGGCGTGGCCGCGATCGTGATGCGCTCGCTGTTCATGGAGCAGATCGACCGCGAGCGTGCGGCGCTGCTCGACCACCTCGACTCGGTGCACGACGCGCACGCCGAGGCGCTCACCTACCTCCCCCCGCCCGACGCGTTCGCGCTCGGCCCGGTCGAGTACCTCGAGCAGCTGCGCCGGCTCAAGGACGCGGTCGACATCCCGGTGGTGGGCTCGCTCAACGGCACCGCGGTGGGCGCGTGGGTCGACACCGCGACCCAGATCGAGCAGGCGGGCGCCGACGGGCTCGAGCTGAACCCGTACTACCTGCCGCTCGACGGCGACGAGCCGTCCGAGGCGGTCGAGCAGCGGCACCTCGGGGTGCTCGCCGCGGTGAAGGCGCGGGTGTCGATCCCGGTGTCGATGAAGCTCACCGACTTCTGCTCGTCGCCGGTGCACCTCGGGCGGCGGCTCGCGGCGGCCGGGGCCGACGGGCTGGTGTTGTTCGCGCCGCTGTTCCACACCGACATCGACGTGGAGACGCTCGAGGTGGTGCCGTCGCTGCCGAGCTCGGGCGCGGGCGAGCTCGGGGCGCGGCTGCTGTGGCTCGCGGCGATGTTCGGCCGGGTCCCGCTGCCGCTCACGTTGTCGGGCGGCGCGCACACCCACCTCGACCTGGTGAAGGCGGTGATGTCCGGCGCCTCCGCGGTGCAGATGACCACCGCGCTGCTCCAGCGGGGGCCGGGCCACGCCCGCGAGGTGCTCGACGCGCTCGTCCGCTGGCTCGACGAGCACGAGTACGCGTCGCTCGGGCAGATGTGCGGCAGCATGAGCCTGCTTCGGTGCCCCGATCCCGAGGCGTTCGAGCGCGGGAACTACATCCAGGTGCTGCAGCGGTGGGCGGTCGGTGTCCCGAAGAGTGGAGGCGGGCGATGATCGGTCTGTGGTGGGCGGCGGCGGCGGAGGCGACCTGGTCGGTGGTGGCGGTGGACCCGGACTCGCGCGAGGTCGGGGTGGCCGGAGCCACCTGCGGGCCGTTCGTGTGGATGATCGGCGAGGTCGCCCCCGGGCACGGCGCGGTGGCGGCGCAGTATGCGACGAACCTCGCCGCCGAGCGCGAGGCGGCCGACCTGCTCGCCGCGGGCACCCCACCAGACGAAGTGCTGGCCGCGATCACCGACCCTGCGTTCGACGAGGAGCCCGAGATCCGCCAGTACGGGATCGCGTCGCTCGACGGCCCGGCGGTCGCGTACACCGGCGCCGACAACGACTCGCCGGCGCTGTCGGCCACCGGCGACACCTGGACGGTCCAGGGCAACACGCTGGCGTCGGAGGCGGTGGTCACCGAGGCGGCGGCGGCGTTCGAGGCGTCGGAGGGGCAGCCGCTCGCCGAGCGACTGCTGCGCGCGATGGAGGCCGGCGCCGCGGCGGGCGGAGACGCGCGGTGTGACCCCGAGCAGGCGGCGAAGTCGGCGTTCGTGTTCGTGGCCCGCCCGGGGGATCGGCCGGGCAACCCGTGGCTCGAGGCGCGCACGTCGAGCGTGCTCAACGGCGACGACCCGGTCGACCGGCTGCGGGAGGAGGTGGAGCGCAAGCTGGACCGGTCGGGGTGCGCGACGGGCCCGGGCTCGGCGGTGGCGGCGGCGCTCGGGCTGCTCGCGGCCCGCCGACGGCGCACGGACCCGCGGTAGGTCGCGTCCGCCGGGGCGCGACGGTTGCGGGTCGAACTCGAGGTCGAGGTCGAGGTCGAGGTCGAGGTCGAAGTCGAAGTCGATCTCGAAGTCGATCTCGAAGTCGATCTCGAAGTCGAAGTCGAAGTCGAGGTCGAGGTCGAGGTCGAGGTCGAGGCCGAAGTCGAGGTCGATCTCGAGGTCGAGGTCGAGGTCGATCTCGAAGTCGAGGTCGATCTCGAGGTCGAGGTCGAGGTCGATCTCGAAGTCGAGGTCGAGGTCGAGGTCGATCTCGAAGTCGAGGTCGAGGTCGAGGTCGAGGTCGAGGTCGATCTCGAAGTCGAGTTCGAGTTCGAGGTCCAGGTCCAGGTCCAGATCGAGGTCGATGGACTGCAAGTCCCCTCGGACCGACACCGCTCGACGAACCGTCCCGCCGGTTGTAAGACCCTGCCGGGGTTCCCGTGAACACCGGACTGTCCGTGCTCGACCTGTGCGCCGTCGTCGAAGGCTCCACCATCCCGGAGGCCTACGCGCGCACCGTCGACACCGCCCGCACCGCCGAGGCCAGCGGCTACGACCGGTTCTGGCTCGCCGAGCACCACTCGATGCCCGGCGTCGCCAGCGCCGCCACCGCCGTGGTCATCGGCCACGTCGCCGCCCACACCTCCACCCTCCGGGTCGGCGCCGGCGGGATCATGTTGCCGAACCACCCGCCGCTGGTCGTCGCCGAGCAGTTCGGCACGCTCGACGCGCTGTTCCCGGGCCGCATCGACCTCGGGCTGGGGCGCGCGCCCGGGACCGACGGCCCGACCGCCACAGCGCTCCGCCACCGCCCCGCCGGCCCGAACGAGTACCCGCGCGAGGTCGCCGAGCTCCTCGGCTACTTCGAGCCCGAGCGACCCGGCCAGGTGGTGATCGCGGTGCCCGGCGCCGGCTCGCGGGTCCCGGTGTGGATCCTCGGCTCGAGCCTGTTCAGCGCCCAGCTCGCCGCGGCGATGGGCCTCCCGTACGCGTTCGCCGCCCACTTCGCGCCCGCGCACCTCATGACCGCGCTCGCGGCGTACCACCAGCTGTTCCGGCCCTCGGCGCGGTGCGAGCGGCCGCACACGATGGTCGCGGTGAACGCGATCGCCGCCGAGACCGAGGACGAGGCGCAGTTCCTGGCCACCACCCAAGCGCGCACCTTCCTCGACCTCCGGCGCGGAGGCCGACCGATCGGGCGCCCGCCGACCCGCGACCTGCAGCTCACGCCCGACGAGCGGATGATGCTCGACCACGTGTTGTCCTGCTCGTTCGTCGGCACGCCGCACCAAGTGCGAGCCGGGCTCGCCGACCTGCGGAAGCAGACCGCGGCAGACGAGCTGATGGTGGTGTGCTCGGTGTACGACCACGCGCTGCGCCAGCGCTCGCTCCGGTGGACCGCAGACGCGTGACCGCGCGCTACGGCCGGCGGACCGAGGCGAGCAGCAGGACCACCGCTCCCGCCACCGTCGTCGCGGCGAACGACCACGCCGCAGCCGGGCTGTAGGTGTCCCACAGCCACCCCATCAGGAACCCGCTCGGCAGCGCCACCGCGCCGATCACCGCGTGGTACACCCCGAACGCCGCGCCGGTCTTGCGCGACCCCACGTAGGTCGACACGAGCTTCTTCTCCGCGCCCTCGGTGACGCCGGCGAGGCCGTACGCGACCACCAGGCCCGCCACCAGCCACGGGTCGTGCGCCAGCGCGAACGCTACGTACACCAG
>JBEBJC010001314.1:0-2152 GCA_040080105.1 Myxococcota bacterium | reverse complement strand
TCTCGTGGTGGGGTGTGTGCCTGTGCCGAACGCCTGGCCGGGGTCGAGCCGGATCCCGAGCGGGCCGAGGTTCGGGCGGTGATGCTCGAGCTCGAGCGGGTGGGCATGCACCTCGCCGGGCTTTCCGGGCTCGCGCTCGACGTGGGGTTCCTGCAGGGGGCGACCAGCTACGGTCGGCTGCGGACGCTCGTGATCAACGCCACGATGGCCCTGTGTGGGAGCCGGTTCGGCCGCACCGCGATCCGGCCCGGCGGCTCGGGGGTCACGTGGGACGAGGCGACGCGCGACCGGCTGATCCGCGAGCTCGCGTCACTCGGGGCCGACGCCGCTGCCGTCGACGAGCGGTTCCTCACCGCGGGCACCGTGCTGCACCGGCTCGCCGACACCGGGACCGTGACCGACACCACCGCGCGCGACCTCGGGCTCGTCGGGCCGAGCGCGCGCGCGAGCGGCGTCCCGATCGACGCTCGCTCGTTCGGCTGGCCCGGGTTCACCCCGGTGGTGCGGACGTCGGGCGACTGCCTGGCGCGGGCGGAGGTGCGCGCGCGCGAGCTGCAGGTCTCGCTCGCGGCGATCTCGACCCGGCTCGCGGCCCGACCGGCGGTGGGGCGGGTCCGCGCGGCGCCCCGGGCGTTGTCGCCCGACGCGCTGGCGGTGTCGGTGGTCGAGGGGTGGCGCGGCGAGGTGGTACACGCCCTCGAGACCGACGCCGCCGGCCGACCGATCGACCACCACGTGCAGGATCCGTCGCTGCGGAACTGGATGGGGCTGGCGTTGGCGGTCCGCGGCCAGGACATCTCGGACTTCCCGATCTGCAACAAGAGCTTCGACCTGTCCTACTGCGGGAACGACCTCTGATGGCGTGGAACGTGTTCCAGGTTCGGGCCGCCCAGGGCTGGCCGTACATCCGCGACCTGCGCGCCGCGCGGCCGACCGGGTTTCGGGGTCGCCCCGTGATCTCGGGCCCGTGCGCCTCCGGGTGCGCCGCGTGCCGCGACGGGTGTCCGACCCGCGCGGTCACGCTCGATCCGCTCCGCATCGATCTCGGCGCGTGTGTGTTCTGCGGCGAGTGCGCCGAGGTGTGCCCGGTCGACGTGATCCGGTTCACCGACGACCCGCGGATGGCCGGGGCGACCCCGGCGGCGCTGGTGGTCGGGGAGGGGACCGAGCCCGCTCCGGTGCCGGTGGACGCGCGGATCCGCGCGCTGTTCGGCCGGTCGCTGCGGCTGCGGCAGGTCTCGGCCGGCGGGTGCAACGGGTGCGAGCTCGAGCTCAACGCGACGTCGAACGTGAACTTCGACCTGCAGCGGTACGGCATCGAGTGGGTCGCGAGCCCGCGGCACGCCGACGGGATCGTGATCACGGGCCCGGTGACCCGCAACATGGCGCGCGCGGTGGCCCTGTGCCTGGAGGCGACCCCCGCGCCGCGGTTCGTGGTGGCGGTGGGCGCGTGTGCGATCTCGGGCGGACTGTTCCGCGACGGCGACGTGGACCGGTCCGTGTTGGCGCGCGAGCCGCCGGTGGTGTGGGTTCCGGGCTGCCCGGTGCACCCGCTGACGTTCGCGCACGCGATCCTCGACGTCCTCGGCCGGTAGCGCGATACCAAGGCTCGTGCGGATCTGGGTGGACGCGGACGCGACCCCGCGGGCGGTCAAGGAGATGCTGTTTCGGCTGGCGGACGCCAAGTCGATCGAGGTCGTGTTGGTCGCGAACCAGCTGTTGCGGGTCCCGCCGTCGCGGTTCGTGCGCGCGGTGGTGGTCGGGCGCGAGTTCGACGCGGCCGACGACTGGCTGGCGGAGCAGGTGCAGGCCGGTGACCTCGTGATCACCGCCGACATCCCGCTCGCCGCGCGGGTGGTCGAGCGAGGGGGCACCTGCCTCGAGCCCCGGGGCGAGACGATCGACGCGACCAACGTGCGGTCGCGCCTGACGGTGCGCGACCTGATGGAGACGCTCCGCGAGTCCGGCGAGCTGCTCGGAGGCCCGCCGCCGTTCTCGGACCGGGACAAGCAGAAGTTCGCGGCGGCGCTGCAGAAGTGGGTCGCGGGGCGCCGCTAGCAGCCTGTGGGGCGTAGGCCGCGCAGCGGCCTCGCCCCACGGCTCCTCCCCAGCCCGTGCCCGTGCCCGTGCCCGTGCCCGTGCCCCGAGCAGC
>JBEBJC010001313.1:0-2153 GCA_040080105.1 Myxococcota bacterium | reverse complement strand
CCGCCCCATCGCCGCGACCAACCTGCGCACGGTCCGGTCACCGATCCGCGCCCCCTTCCGATCGACGAACAGCGGGCCGTCCGCCGCGCCCGCCTCCCCGCGCGAGTCGAGCCACCGCTGCACCGCGTCGACTGCGGCCGGGCCACACGGCACCCGCCGCTCCTTGCCACCCTTGCCGCGGCGCACGGTGACCATGCCGGTGTGGAGGTCCAGGTCGCGCCGGTCGAGCGCGCACAGCTCGCCCACCCGCAGCCCGGCGCCGTACAGCACCTCGGCGCTCGCGCGATCGCGGGGGGAGGCGGCGCCGTCCTCGACGACCCGCTCGGCCACCGCCTCGGACACGAACACCGGCAGGTGCGAACCGACCGGTGGCGGGGCGGCGTCGTCGGCGATCGACTCGGCGACCGCGCCCGTGTCCACCAGCCAGGCGTAGAACGTGCGGATCGCCGCCACGTGACGCGCCGCGGTGGCGGCCGCCCTGCCTCGGCCCGCGCGGAACAGGTACGCCCGCACGTCGATCCGCCGCGCGTCCACGTAGGTCCGCCCGACGCCCTCGAGGTGCTCGCCGAGGTCGGTCAACGTCCGATCGTACGCCCGCACGGTGTGCTTGCTGGCCCCGCGCTCGGCGCGCAGGTGGTCGAGGAACCGCAGGCGGGTGGCGTGCACCGCGGCAGTGTACCCGGAAACGCGCGCCGGGAGGACACCCGGCCGGGGGGCCCGCCAGGTACGAGCCGTCATGGACACGATCCACGGATTCTGGGCGGGGGCGGTGGCAGTGGCGTCCCGCGTCGACACCGACGCGCTCGCGGCGAAGGTCGGAGGCTGGGCGGCGCTCGCGCGGGTGACCGTGCACGATCTGTGCTCGCTCGGGGTCGACCCGGCGCTCGCGCGGGCGTGGCTCACGAGCCCGCCGCTCACCACCCGCGGGGTGGCGCTCACCCGGTGCTGCGACGACTACCCGCTGGCCCTGCGGCGGGCGCCGGGAGCCCCGCCGGTGGTGTTCGTGGAGGGCTCGGTCGAGGCGTTCCGCGCCGGCGCGGTGGCGGTGGTCGGCACCCGCGGGTGCACCCCGTACGGGGCGAGCGCCGCGTACCAGGTCGCGGCGGCCGCCGCCCGCCACGGGGTGGTGGTGGTGAGCGGCCTCGCCCGCGGGATCGACACCCACGCCCACCGGGCCGCGGTCCGCACCGGCGGCCGCACGATCGCGGTGCTCGGCCACGGGCTCGCCCACACCGCGCCGCCCGCCAACCGCGGGCTGCGCGAGGAGATCGTGGCGCACGGGGGCGCGGTCCTCACCACCTGGCCCGACGGGGTGGAGCCGGCCAAGTGGACGTTCCCGGCTCGGAACCGGTGGATCGCGGCGCTGTCGCGGCGGGTGGTGGTGGTCGAGGCGCCGGACCACAGCGGGGCGCTGATCACCGCCGAGCGCCTGGTCGACCTCGGCCGGCAAGACGACCTGTGGGTGGTGCCCGGGCCGCTCGGCGCGCCGACCTGGATCGGCTCGCACCGGCTGATCGTGCTCGGCGCCGCTCCGCTGGTCGACCTCGACGCGTTCGTGCGCGACCTCGGCGGCCGCCCGGACGGCCCGTCGTACCCGGACTGGCTGTCGGCGCTGTTCGCCGGCGCAGATCTCGACCAGGTGGCGGAGGTGCGCGGCGGCTCGGCGGTCGACGCGCTGCGCGAGCTCGCGGCGCTCGAGCTCGAGGGGGTGGTGGTGAAGCTGCCGGGCGGGCGTTACGCCGCGGGCGGAGGGCTGCCATGACCGTGTCGGTGCGCCTGACCGGGCGAGCGGCCCGGTGGGTCCAGCTGGTCCAGGACTTCGGCCACCTCGACCAAGACGGGGTGAACCGGCTGCTCGTGACCGTGGCCGACCTCCACGCCGAGAGCGGCGGAGACGGCAAGGACGCGGTGGTCGATCTCCCCCTGGTGCGCCGGGCGGCGGCGGTGATGCTCACCAGCGTGACCGACGACGGTCAGCTGCCGATGATCCTCGAGGAAGACTGGGCCCTGCTGTTCAGCTGACCCCGGCGGGCTACTCGCCCTCCCGGCCGAGGGTGTTCGCGAGCCCGGTCGCGAGCGCCTGTCGCTCGGCCGGGTCGAGCCGCGCCGCCCCGTGCAGCGCCGGGTAGTACCCCGGGGGCATCTCGCCCTCC
>JBEBJC010001312.1:0-2155 GCA_040080105.1 Myxococcota bacterium | reverse complement strand
GCCACCAGCACCCCCACCCCCGCGGCGGCGGTGAGGGTCGCGGCGATCGAGACCGCGCGCCCGAGCGGGTAGTCGAGGGGCGCGACCACCGACAGCGCCGCGAGCAGCGCCGGATACCCGGGCGGGTACACGAACGGGATCCACTCGGGCCCGGGGGACGGGTACAGCGCCAGCCCGTGTGACACGCGCCACGCGTGGGCCAGCATCCCGCCTTCCATCCACTCGAGGTCGAACGGGTACGACCACCGGCCGACCATGCCCCGGCCGACCTGGACCATCAGCGCGGCCGCGCCGAGCAGGAGCAGCCCGTCGACCGAGCGAGCGAGCCAGTCGGGTGAACCCGCCGCGCTGGAGGGCCTCGGATCGGCCACGGATCAGGGCCCGCCGACGGTGGGCACCGGGAACCGGTACAAGAACACCGACACGAACACCACCGAGAACACCCACACCGCGACCGGGGTCAACATCAGCCCGAGCACGGCGCCCTGGAACCACCCGAACCCGGGACGGTCGAGCGGCTCCTCGCGCGGGGAGAGCCGGTCGACCGCGGCCTCCGCGTCGGCGAGCGTGACCGGGCCACGCTCGTCGTGGATCGAGCCGTCGGACCCGAACCGGAGGCGGGTCCCGGGTAGATCGATCTCCCACGCGGCCGCGGCGCCGCCGCCCTCGGACACCAGCGGCTGACCACAAGCCGAGCATCGGCCCACCACCGGCCCGGTCTCGCCGCGCGCGGCGCGCGCCAACGCCGCGATCTCGGCGCGGGCCGGAACCGGAGCCCTGCGGGACCCGCCCGGGGTGACCACCCCCACCGACCCGTCTGCCTCCCACCGCTCGCGCCGGTGGCACGTCGCGCACGCCACGTTCATCGCCCGTGCTCCTGTGTGGTGACCTGCAGCCCTTCCTCGTCGATCTTCGTCCACGTTCCGACCTTCTCGCCCAACCGATAGTCCCCTTCGGACCGCACCCGACCGTTCGGCCACCACACGGTCCACCGGCCGTCGGGCTTGCCCTCCACGTAGTCCCCTTCGGACTGCCGCGCGCCGCCCTCGTGCCAGGTGGTCCAGTGCCCGACCTCTCGACCGAACTCCATCCGGCCGCGGTACTTCGGTGTCCCGTCGGGCCAGAACGCCTCGAAGTCGCCGTGCTGTACGTCGCCCGCCCACGTCGCGCGCGAGATCAGCACCCCGTGGATGGTGTACTCGGTGGACACGCCCTCGCGGCGGCCGTCGACGTAGCTCGCCTCGGACTTCACCTTGCCGCCGGACCAGTAGGTGGTCGAGGGGCCGTCGCGCTTTCCCGCCGCCCAGTGGCTCACCGCGACCACCGCGCCGTCGGCGTCGAAGCCGGTGCAGGTCCCCTCGAGCTGCCCGTCGGCCCACTCACACACCTCGGCCAGCGCGCCGTCGGGGGTGAACGAGCGCCAGGTGCCCACCTCGCGCCCGGATCGGTACGACCCGGAGCGCTCGATCGTCGCGTCGTCGCGGAACAGAGTCCACGGCCCGTCGCGCACCCCGGCGACGAACAGCCCTTCCCCCGCCTTGACCCCGCTCGGGTGGTAAACGGTCCACGGACCGTACTTCACCCCGTTCACGAACTTCCCTTCCGACTCCAGGTTCCCGTTCTCGTGCCAGTACGTCCAGCTGCCGGTCGAACGGGAGACGCTGTACTCGCCGACGAACCAGCGTTGGCCTGTCTCGTGCCACCAGGTCCACCGTCCGTGCCGCTTGTCGGAAAGGTACGGCCCGCGGCTCTCCTGCGACCCGCTCTCGTACCAGGTGGACCAGTCGCCGGACTTCGCGCCGTCGCGCCACGGACCCTCACTCTTCGGGGTGCCGTCGGGCCACCACTCGGCCGACAGACCCTGGCGGCGGTCCTGGGCGTCGACACACGAGGCCGAGGTGCCCTCGGGCCACGCGGCGCCGACGACCCGGGTGCCCTCGGGGCAGGTCCACGGATCGGCCGGGACCGGTGCTCCGAAGGCGGCCGTGGCGAGCACCGCGATCACGACGCTGCGCCGCCCTCCTCGTCGGCAGCGCCTTCGGACGCGCGCACGACGAACGACTCGACCGCGGCGAGCAGCGCCGGGCCCTCCGCTCCGGTCCACCCCACCGGCTCGCCGGCGCCCAGGGTGCGCCACCAGCCGAGGAGGTCGGGG
>JBEBJC010001311.1:0-2155 GCA_040080105.1 Myxococcota bacterium | reverse complement strand
CCCAACCTGCAGCGCCGCGCGCCCACCCCCCAGTCCCCAATACTGGTGACAGTGGCCGCCCCGGTCAGAGGATGCCGGATTGGATCGCGGCGGCGACCGCTTCCGCGAGGGTGCCGACCTGGAGCTTCTCGTAGATCCGGCGGACGTAGGTGCGCACGGTGTGGATCGACAGCCCGTGATCGGACGCGATCTGCTTGCACTGCAGGCCGCGCGCGAGGTCGCGCAGCACCTGCTGCTCGCGGTCCGACAGCACCCCGGCCGAAGCCTTCGGCTGCGGCGAGGCCCCGCGGACCAGGGACAACACGGTGCGCGCCACCGCCGGCGTGAGCGCCGACCCGCCGCGGATCACGCCGATCAGCCCGTCCAGCATGTCGTCCAGCGGGGTGCTCTTGAGCAGGTACCCGTCCGCGCCGGCGTGGATCGCCTCGAGGATCGTCGAGGGCTCGTCGAACACGGTCAGGTTCACCACCGGCAACCCGGGCACGGCGCGCTTGAGCGCCCGGGTCGCCGCGATCCCGCTCTGGTCCGGGAGGTGGATGTCGAGGATCACCAGATCCCACGGCGGCCGCGCCCCGCGGGCCACCTCGAGCATCGGGCCGGCGGCGTCGAACTCGGCCGCGAGCGCGAACTCGGGGGTGGACTCGAGCACCGAGCACAGCGCGGTGCGGTACCGCCGATCGTCCTCGACCACCACGGTGCGGATCGGCCCGTCCAGCGGCTCGGTCATCGCCGCACCGGCGGGCGGACCCGCACCGCCTCCGGCACCGCGTCGGCGTCGAACCAGACGCGCAGCTCGGTCCCCGCCCCCGGGGCGGAGATCCACTCGAGCCGCGCCCCGATCTCGGCCGCGCGGGTCCGGCAGTTCACCAGGCCCATCCCCCCGGGCCTCCCCGCGGGGTCGGGTGAACCGGGCTCGAGCGGGAGGCCCACGCCGTCGTCTGCGATCGACAACACCCAGCGGCGACCCGACACGGGCTCCAGCGTCACCCGGATCGAGGTCGCGCGGGCGTGCCGCACCGCGTTGTGGATCACCTCGATCGCGATCATCAGCACGTTGATCCGCACCGCGAGCGAGACGGGCACATCGGGGACGGAGTCGTTCGGGCGCGCCTCGAACCGTGGAGTACCGCTGGCGCATGCTCGAAGACCCCGCTCCACGATGTGCCCGTGCAGAGCGCGCAGGTGGGCGGTGCCCGCCCGCAGGGAGGTGACGATGTCGGTGAGGCTGTCCCCGAGCTCGGTGGCCTGGGCGGCGATCCCGCGCAGGGCCTCCCGGGTCCGCTCGGGGTCCGAGGTGCGGCGCGCGGCCATCGCGGCGAGCAGCCCGATGCTGCCGAGGCCGGAGCCGATCGCGTCGTGCAGGTCGCGCGCGATCCGGGCCCGCTGGCCCTCCAACCGACGGGAGGCGGCCCGACGGGCGCGGAGCAGCCCGAACCCGGACGCCGCGAACACCAGGCCGGCGGGGACGACGAACCCCGGCTGCAGCACCCACGGCCAGCGCACCTCGATCTCGTATCGGGCCGGGTTCGCCGACCACTCCCGTCCGTCGCGCGAGGCCACGACCTCGAACCGGTACCTGCCGGGCGCGAGCGCGGCGAGGTGCACCGTCGACTCGGACGACGGGGTCGACCACCGATCGCCGGGTTGGAGGCGGTACTGGTAGAACATCCGCCAGCCGTCGAAGTTCGGGGCCGAGAACCCGACCGCGACGTTGCTTCGTTCGAACGGCAGGGTCAGCGGCGCGCGCGGGTCGCGGGCGAGCCCGTCGGTGGTCACCTCCACGATCTGGACCGTCGGGGGCTCGGCCAGCGGCTCCCGCTCGACCTCCGGGATGTGGAACAGCTGCCCCGACCGGGCGGTGAGCCACAGAACGCCGCGCGCGTTCTCCAGCACCTCGCCGGGCGAGATCGCGGCGGGCATCCCCTGGGCCCCGCCGAGCCGCTCGAGCACCCGCCACCCGTTCGGTGAGGACGCGTCGGCGCGGACCCGGAGCAGGTCGCCCTCCGCGAGCACCCAGGTGCCTCCCCGCGGGGAGCGGGCGAAGTGGCTCAGTGTCCCGACCCGCAGGGATTGGCTGGCGGGCACCACCGACCACCCCACCCCGTCGTGGCGGAACACGCCACCGCCGACCACCGCCGCCCACACCATCCCGTCG
>JBEBJC010000238.1:0-10237 GCA_040080105.1 Myxococcota bacterium | reverse complement strand
GGGCAATGTGGTCTCGTCGACCGAGCGTCGACCCGTCGTCCGTCCGGTGGTCCGGCGGCGAGCGCGGGGTGATCGGGAGGCAGGAGGTCGCGATGGACCGATGGACCCGGGTGTTCGAGCTCGACGCGTTGCCCGTGGGCGGGGTGCGCGTCGCGAAGGGGCCGCGGGGGCCAGTGGCGGTGTTCCGGCTCGACCAGACCACCGCGCGCGCGGTCGACGACCGGTGCCCGCACCAGGGCTACCCCCTCGCCCAGGGCACCGTCGCCGGCGAGGTCGTGACCTGCTGCTACCACAACTTCAAGTTCGACCTGCGCTCGGGCGCGTGCCTGCTCGGAGAGGAGGCGGTGGACACGTTCCCGGTCGAGCTCCGCGACGGCGCCGTGTGGCTCGACCTGCGGGAGAAGGACCGCGCCGCCGACCGGCAGCGGCGGTGGAGCAGCCTCGACCGCGCGCTGGTCGACAACTCGCTCGGCCAGATCGCGCGCGACGTGGTGCGGCTGCTGGGGCTCGGGGTGACCCCGGCGCAGCTGGCGACGTTCACCGCGGCGTGGGACGCGCGCCGCGGGCGGTACGGGTCGACCCACGCGCTGCCGGTGGCGGCGGCGGGCCTGGCGCTCGCCGGAGACGGGCTCGAAGCGGCACACGCGCTGGTCCCGGCGCTCGAGTTCGCCGCAGCCGACGCGGGACGGCACCCCGAGCACCCCCCGGCGGCCCCGCTCCCGGTCGACGACCCGGTCGAGGCGCTGGCGCAGGCGATCACCGCCGAGGCGCTCGACCGCGCGCTCGGCATCGCCGCCGGCGCCGAACCGGACGAGGTGGTGCGCGGGGTGCTGCTCGCGACCACCGAGAACCTGATGGACTACGGCCACACGGTGATCGTCGCGATGGCGACGCGCGACCTGCTCCCACACGCGTCGCCGGCGGAGGCGCGCGACCTGTGCGCGGGGCTGGTGCGGTCTGCGGTGCTGTCGACCCGGGACGACAGCGTGCCGGCCTGGTCCCACTACCGGGCGGACGCGGCCGCGCTCCCCTCCCCGCCCGACGGGACCGGCGGCGACGCCGACGCGCTCGCGCGGCAGCTGGTCGCCGCCACCTCGCGCGAGGCCGTTCGGCTGGTGCACGACGCGTTCGCCGGCGGGGACCGGGCGGTGCTCGATGGGCTCGCGCTGCTCGCGGCCGAGCGCATGCTCCGGTTCGATCTGGCGCTCGACCGCGACCCGGAGGTGCACGACACCTGGCTCGACCTGACCCACGGGCAGACGTTCGTACACGCCGCGCGGGGCGCGTGGGCGCTCGTGCCGCGGGAGCGCGCCGCGCGGTGGGCGTACCAGGCGGCCCGGCTGCTCACCGGGCTGCGCCCGCTCGACAGCGCGGCGCCCGACCACACGCCCGAGCCCGGCGACCTCGCCGAGGCGATCCGGTCCCGCGACCCCGAGCGCGCGGCCCGGGTCGCGCTCGCCACCCCGCCGGAGGTCGCGGCGGACGTCCTGCGCGCGGTGTGCCTCGACGACCTGGCCGTTCAGCCACTGTTCGTGGCGCACAAGATCAAGCAGGCGCTCGCGGCCGGCCCCGAAGCCGTGGTGACCGGCGACCGACGGCCCGCCGCCGCCGCCGCGCGGTTCCTCGCCGACCGGATCGGCGAGCGGCGCACCCGGGCGCGGGTCGGCGAGGCGATCCGCCTGCTGCGCGACGGGCGGCCACCGAAGACCCTCGCCCATTGATTCACTCTGTGTAGGTCACCGTCCACGCCACCGGGTTCGGGAGCCAGCTGCTGGTGATCGCCTTCGTCACCGCCAGCGTCCCGTCCGGGTGGCGCTCGTACACCACCGTCTGGCCGCCGTCGCCGCCGGCGAACGCGAGCGCCCACCCCTGCGGCCGCAGCTCCGCGCGGGCGCTGTACGACACGCCGTCGCGCTCGACCGTCGACGGGCGGCCGAGGGTGAAGGTGACCGGAGGATCGGCGTCACACACCGCGGTCAGCGTGGTGTCGGTCGCGCGCAGGTCGAGCACCCCGCAGTTCCGCACCGCCTCGGCGATCCGCGGACGCCCGAGCGCGCGCACCGCCCACGGCAGCTGCGCGACCCCGGCCTCGACCGCAGCGGAGTGCGCCTGGGCCAGCGCCACCGGCGGCGTGGCCAGCGTCCAGCGGCCCGAGGGGTCGGTCGCCTCCGCCACCTGGATCCACCACATCGCAGGACCTCCGCCCGTTGCGTACCACACCTGCGCTACGATCCGCACGTGACCCGAACGCGCGCGATCCGTGGCCTGTTCTTCCCCGGGGTGGGGCCGCTGGTGCGCGCGCGCCTGCACGGCCCCGCGCGGTCGCTCGACGGGCTGGCCCTCGTCGACACCGGCGCCGGGATGTCGGCGGTCGACCGGCAGCTGGCGCTCGATCTGGGGCTGCCCACGCACCGCGCCGCAGAGTGGAAGGCGGTGACCCGCGACACCCCCGAGCTCGCGCCGCTGCGGGTCGGCGCGCTGCAGATCGCCGACGATCGACGTCACTGGGAGCTCGAGCTGATCGAGGTCCCGAACCTGCGCCACCGGATCAGCGGCTACCAGCTCGTCGCGTTGATCGGCTGGGACTTCCTCGATCAATGCAAGATCACCATCGACGGCCCCGGGGGGGTGTTCGCGCTGGAGCTCCCGCGTTGACGAATCTACTCCGGAGTAGATAAAGTCGCGGGCATGGGACGCCCCCGCGCAGACGATCGCGCCGAGCCTACCCGCGCGCGGATCCTCGCAGCGGCGGCGGCGGTGTTCGCCGAGCGCGGCGCCGAGAAGGCCACGCTGGCCGAGATCGCGCTCGCGGCCGGGATCCGGCGGCCGAGCCTGCTGTACCACTTCGCGTCGAAGGAGCTGCTGTACGAGACGGTGGTGCGCGACACGTTCGCCGCGCTCGGTGAGGCGTTGGGGCAGGCGATGGCGGGCGCGCCCGACGCGTCGTTCGCGGCGCGCCTCGAGTCACTCACCCGAACGTTCGTACGGTTCTTGGCCGAACATCGGTCGCTCGCCCGGATCGTGGTGCGCGAGATGGTCGAGTCGAGCGGCCCCGGGGTCCCGATCGTGCGCGAGCAAGTCGCCCCGCTGCTCGCCACGGTGGTGGCGTTCGTGGAGCAAGCAGGGAAGGGGCTCATCGACCCGTCGATCCCGGTGCGGGCGGCGGTGCTGCAGATCGTGGCCGACGGGCTGATGCAGAACGCCGCGGAGGGCGTGCGCGACGTGATGTGGGGCGAGCCCGACCCCGACCGAACCTGGCGCCTGGCGCGGGCGTTGTTGATGGAGAGACCATGCGATTCGCGTTGATCTACCTGGTGTTGGGCGTGTTCGCGGCCGGGATGGCGCTCGGGGGGCTCGGCCCGCTGCTGGTGCCGGCGGTGGTGTTCGGGCTGATCCCGGTCGCCGACGGGTGGTCCGGGCTCGACACGGGCGACCCGCCGGGCCGCCGCTGGCTCCACGACGCGCTGCTCCGGCTGTGGGTGCCGCTGCAGCTGGCGGCGATCGCGGCCACGGTGGTCTACGCGCGCTCCGCCCCGGCCGGATCGGCGCTGCTCGCGGCGGTGGCGCTCGGGATCTGCACCGGCGCGGGCGGGATCACGATCGCGCACGAGCTGATCCACCGGAAGTCGAAGCTCGACCGCGCGCTCGGCGAGGTGCTGATGACCTCGGTGTCGTACCCGTGGTTCTGCGTGGAGCACGTGCTCGGCCACCACCGGTGGGTCGCCACCCCGCGCGACCCGGCCACCTCACGCCTGGGCGAGTCGGTGTACACGTTCGTCCCGCGGTCGATCGTGGGCGGGCTGGTGTCGTTCCTGGCGATCGAGCGCGACTACGCCGGGCGGCGCGGGATCCGGTGGTGGAGCCTGCGCGACCGGCGGACGCGGTACGCGGTCACCACCGCCGCGACCTGGGCGGTGATCACCGGCGTCGGGGGCCCGACCGCGGCGGGGGTGTTCGCGGTCCAGGCGGTGGTCGCGGTGGTGCTGCTCGAGGTGATCAACTACATCGAGCACTACGGCCTGCTGCGCCCCACGAACGCCGCGGGCGAGGTGGTGCGGGTCGGCCCCGAGCACTCGTGGAACAGCAACCACGCGCTCACCGCGGCGTTCCTGTTCAACCTCCCGCGCCACGCCGACCACCACGCCTATGCGAGCCGCCCGTTCGACGAGCTGCGCGCGTGGCCCGACGCGCCGGAGCTGCCGGCCGGGTACGCCACGATGGTGATGGTGGCGCTGATCCCGCCCCTGTGGTTCCGCACGATGGACGAGCGGGTGGCGCGCACCCGCGCGGCTACGGCGTAGGTCTCTCACAGCGCCCCGCACCGTGGTGGAGCCGGTCCCCGTTCCGGGGGCCTGTGTGCCACTGCCCGAGGCCGCCGACCGGGGGCGGGCAGCGGGCAGCGGAGACCGGGTACCCCGCGGGGGAGGGCTACCCGCGCCGCCAAAGTGCGAGCGCCAACACGCCGCCGCCCAACGCCACCAGGCCGCCGAACGCCAACGCCGCCTCGAGCGGCCCCGGGAGCACCCCGTCCGGGATCCCACCGTCGAGCCGCACCTTGCGGACCCGCACGTCCGCCAGCTCCTCGCGCACCTGCTCGCCCACCTCGTCGAGCACCGGGGCCGACTCAGGATCTGCGGGCGCACACGCGAGCCACCACACGAACATGGCCCGATCCTACTCGACCGGCCGGATGCCGCGGTAGTCCCAGGTGAGCTCCCCCGACGGCTTCCACTGCAGCAGCACCTCGCCGTACGCGGTGGTGAGCCCGAGCTCCAGGTCGTGCTGCGGCACCGACCCCTTGCCGAGATCGCCGACCGACGGGAACCGCAGCACGATCTTGTCGCCCTCGAGCACGTTGTCCTCGGCCACCAGCAGCTCGTCGCCGTACTTCAGCGAGAACAGCGGGTGGAGGATCGACAGCTCGCGCGGGAGCTTGATCAGCACGTTGTCCTCGCCGAACTTCTCCTCGACCTGCAGATCGACCTGCTGCGACAGCGCGGCGAGCATCCGGTCGTGGGTGCGCTGGAGGTTCGGGTCGGCCGGCGCCGGCGTCGCGGGGCGGATCCCGGCCTTCGCCTGCTGGCGCGCCTTGCGGAACTCCTGCGCCTCGGCGGTCTTGAACGCGTCGGTGTCGACCCACACCACCGCCTCGTCGGTGATCAACACGGCCCGGTGCTCCACGATGTCGTCGACCGTCTTCGCGACGCCGGCCACCTGCAGGTTCGGCTCGATCGTGCCGAAGTCGGTGTCGTCGTGCGCGACCACCGCCGGCACGGTGAGCGGGGCGGACACCGCGGTGGATTGCCCGGGGAACATGTCGGTCAGGTGCAGCGCCAACACCAGGGTCGCGTTGTGCAGGGTCTGGTCGCCGCGGTTGCGCACCTGCAGCGCGAGGCCCGAGCCCATCAGCGGCTTCGACACCACCAGGTCGAGCCAGGCATCCTCGGGGAAGATCGACCGGTAGTCGGCGCCGAGGAGCTCCTGGCAGAACTCGATGTCCGACAACACGAAGTCCCACTGCTGCTGCGCCCGCCGCCGGGCGAAGTGGTCGAGCACCTTCGCCCGACCGGCCTCGAAGTCACTCTCGGCGAAGTGCAGCCGCGCGAGCTGGAGATCGGGGCTGAAGTACCCCGCGCCCAACATGGTCGACCGGTACAGCTCGACGATGAACCCGCCCTCGCGCGACCGCTCGAGGAACGCCCGCATCTTGTACGGGTCGAGCATCTCGAGCAGCTGATCGGCCTGCTTCGGGTAGTACGCCGCCGCCTGCTGGAAGTGCAGCCGCGCCCCCGCGGTGTCACCCTGGCGCGACGCGAGCACGCCGAGCAGCAGCAGCGCGGGCGCGGTCTGATCGGGGTGCTGCTCGATGCTCTCCTGCAGCAGGGCCTGCGCCTCGGGGAACCGCTCCACCTCGCCCTGCTCGAGGATCGCCATCGCTGCGAGCAGGTGCGCCTCGCGCTCGGTCGGCGCCTTCTCGATCGCGAGCCGGGCGCTGGCCTCGGCCGCCTGCCAGTCGCCGTCGTGCACCGCGAGGTACGCGCGGTCGCGCAGCACCGCGAGCTTGTCCCACTCCTCGACGTACTTCCAGTACACGTCGGAGTAGTCGACCAGCGCCTCGAACAGCTGCTGATCGAGCGCGGCGACCTCCTCCTGCAGCTGGTCGTGCGCCGCCTGGCGCGCCTTCAGGTCGTCCCACAACTTGCGGGCTTGCTCGCGGTCGACCGAGAACTCCCCGTTCGGGGACATCACGTTGACCTCGCCCGACACCGACACCACCGACAGCGTGGCGAGCAACATCTCGCTGGTGAGCTCCCACATCGCCTGCTGGTCGCCGAGCTCGGTCTGCTTCGCGTACAGCGGCTGCAGGATCCCGAGCAGCTCGCGCCGCGCCTGCAGGACCTCGGGCGCGACCCCGCGGTAGTCCTGGCGCGCCAGCACGTTCATGTAGCCCTCGAGGTCGTCCTGCTCGGCCATCGCGAGGTCGAGGCCGTGGATCACCCGCACGGTGCGGTCGAGGTCGTAGGTCGGCTCGGCCGGCGGGGCGAGCTTGTCGAGGGCGGGCTGGAACACCTCGGCGGCCTTGTCCTTCTGCTCGGCCAGGGCGCGCTCGAGCGCCGCGTCGGCCCGCGCGCGCCACCAGAACCACCCGCCGATCGGCGCCGCGACCGCGAGCAGCAGCGCGGTGCCACAGCCGATCGCGGCGATGCGCGCGCGCTGCGGTCCAGGGGGTGACGTCGGTTGTTCCACGCGGGCCTCCGACGGGGGGTCTATCGTCAGGCACCGATCCCCGTCGCGGGAACGACAGTGGAGCGTTAGGATGATGACGATGCGGGTGACCCTCCTGCTGGCGGTCGCTCTCGTGGGGTGCGGAAACCACGAGCGCGACTGTGAAAACGGCGCCGACGACGACGGAGACGGCTGGAGGGACTGTTCCGACCAAGACTGCGCCGCCGTTTGTGGGGAGAGCTGCGCGAACTTCCTCGACGACGACGGCAACGGCCTGGTCGACTGCGCCGATCCCGCGTGTGACTCGTCGTGCCCGAACCCGCCGGGGTCGAACGAAGACTGCGCGAACGGCGCCGACGACGATGGCGACTGGCTCGTCGACTGCGGCGACGACGACTGCGATCCGGTGTGTGATGGCGACGCCGACACCTGGATCGACGTGGACTACGGCGGCGACGACTGCGACGACGACGATCCCGGCGTGCACCCCACCGCCACCGAGCTCCCGTACGACGGCCACGACCAGGACTGCGACCCCGCCACCCCGGACGACGACGTGGACGCCGACGGGTTCCCGCTCGCGTCCGACTGCGACGACGCCGACGGCCTGACCTTCCCCGGCGCGCCCGAGACCTGCGGCGACGCCACGATCAACGACTGTGACCACACCGGCCCCGACCCGTCGCGCGGGGATTGCTTCGGCGAGCGGTCGGCGCTCACCGCCGACGCCACCGTGTTGGGCTCGTCGAACGACGACTGGGCCGGGTTCGCGGTCGCGGGCGCGGGCGACGTGGACGGAGACGGCCACCGCGACCTGATCGTGGGCGCGTACGGTGAAGGTGAGGACTCGACCGGGGCCGCGTTCGTGGTGCGCGGGCCGCTGACCGGGGAGTCCGACCTCGCGACCGCCGCGGTGAAGTGGATCGGGGAGAGTGAAGACGACTGGGCCGGCTTCGCGGTCGCGGGCGGGCAGGACCTCACCGGCGACGGGCTGCCCGACCTCGCGATCGGCGCCCACTACGACGACGAGACCGGCCACTCGGGCGGCGCGGTGTACATCGTGCGCGGCGGGGGCGAGGGGATCGTCGAGCTCGGCGCGGCAGCGTGGGCGAAGATCGTGTCCGAGGAGGCGTACGACCAGGCCGGGCAGGCGATCGCCACCGCGGGCGACGTGAACGCCGACGGGTTCGGCGACCTGCTGATCGGCTCGCCGCTGAACTCGAAGAACGGCAACAAGGCCGGGATGGCGCACCTCGTGTACGGGCCGATCGCGAACGGCGCGCTCGAGCTGTCCGAGGTCACGTACCGGCTGGTCGGCGAGCAGCCCGGAGACAACGCGGGCTGCGCGGTGGCGGGCCCGGGTGACCTCGACGGTGACGGCCAGAGCGACCTGGTGGTGGGGGTGTGCCTCACCGATCGCGGCGGGCTCGACGGCGGCGGCGCGTTCCAGTTCTCGACCCACGAGGACATCGATCGGCTGGTGTCCGACGCCGACGGCGCGATGGTGGCCGAGGCCCCGGGCGACGCGGTCGGCTCGGCGCTCGCGGGTGGCGACCTCGACAACGACGGCCTCGCCGACCTGCTGATCGGCGCCCCCGGGTGGGACGGCGACGGCGGGGAGGACCACGGCGCGGTGTACGTGGCCGACGGCCCCGCGACCACCTCGATGAACACCCCCGACGCGAAGATCACCGGGGTCGCGGCGGGCGATCGGGCGGGCACCGCGGTCACCGTGGTCCACGACCTCGACGGCGACGGGTTCGGGGAGCTGGTGATCGGCGCCCCCGGGTCGGACACGACCGGGGAGGACGCGGGCGCGGTGTACGTGATGTTCGGCCCGGTGTTCGGGCTGCGCTCGCTCGACGAGGCCGACGTGCAGATCGACGGCGCGGGCGCGTTCGACTTCCTCGGCCAGGCGGTCGCGGCCCCGGGCGACCTCGACGGGGACGGGTGGGACGACCTGGTGGTCGGCGCCCCGTACCACGACGGGCTCGCACCGAGCGGCGGGGCTGCGTACCTCTTCACCTTCGGGTGGTGACCATGATCTGGGTCCTGATGAGCTGTGGGGCGCCGCCGGACGAGATGGATCCGGGAGCGGTCACGCTGCGGCGGCTGAACCGCGCCGAGTACGACAACACCGTGCGCGACCTGTTCGGCACCGCGCTGCGGCCGGCGCGCGACTTCCCGGCCGACGACTTCGGGCTCGGGTTCGACAACATCGGCTCGGTGCTGTCGGTGTCTCCGCTGCACGTCGAGCTGTACGACCGTGCCGCCGACGCGCTTCTCGACGAGCTGTTCTCGTTCGGGACCCTGCCGCCGGCCGAGTGGACGATCGAGGCCGAGTCCGGGGTGTGGGACGCCGACAACGGCAACGTGTGGGACGTGACCCGGTGGATCTTGTGGGACGAGGGCGCGATGACCACGCCGATCTGGGCCGCCGACGACGGCGACTACTCGGTCACGGTCGAGGCGGCAGGCCTACAGGCCGGCGACGCTCCGGTCCTGATGGGGATCGTGGTCGACGGGGTGGCGGTGGCCACGTTCGACGTGCCGACCGAGGTCGAGGCGCCGTACACCGTGCGGGTCCCGCTGGTCGCGGGTGAGCACCACGTCGGCGTGTCGTTCCTGAACGAGTTCGAGTCGCCGGCGGAGGGGCTCGACCGGAACCTGCTGGTGAACCGGGTGCGGGTCGCGGGGCCGCTCGACCTGCCCCGCCCGGTGGCGCCAGGGCGGGATCGGGTGCTGACCTGCGACCCGGCGGCGGTCGGGGAGCCCGCGTGCGCCGAGCAGGTGGTGCGCGGGTTCGGCCGGCGCGCGTTCCGGCGCCCGCTCACCGAGGCCGAGGTCGTCGACGTGATGGGCGCGTACGCGGCTGCGCGCGCCGCCGACGGCAGCTGGGACGAAGGCGTGCGCGCCTCGCTCAAGCGGATGTTGCTGTCGCCGTCGTTCCTGTACCTGGTCGAGCTCGACACGGCGGACGGCCCGCGCGAGCTCACCGGGTTCGAGCTCGCTGCGCGCCTGTCGTACTTCGTGTGGTCGTCGACGCCCGACGATCGGCTGCTCGACCTGGCCCAGAGCGGGGCGATCACCGACGCGGCGGTGCTCGAGGCCGAGGCGCGGCGCCTGCTCGCCGATCCGCGTTCCGACGCGCTGATCGACAACCTCGCCGGCCAGTGGCTCGGCGTGCGCAAGGTCGAGGTCGCCGCGCCGAACCTCGATCTGTTCCCGGAGTGGGACAGCGGGCTGAAGGCGTCGATGGAGGAGGAGGTCGCGCAGTTCGTGCGCTCGGTGCTCCGCGCCGATCGCCCGCTGCAGGACCTGCTGCTGTCCGAGGACACGTTCGTGGACGCGCGCCTGGCCGAGCACTACGGGGTCACCCCGCCCGCTGGCGAAGGGATGCAGCCGGTCCGGGTGCCGGGGCGCGGCGGGCTGCTCGCGCGCGGCGGGCTGCTGGCCGCGCTCGCGTACCCGACCCGCACCTCCCCGGTGGTGCGCGGCAACTGGGTGTTGT
>JBEBJC010001310.1:0-2158 GCA_040080105.1 Myxococcota bacterium | reverse complement strand
AACGCGGCCGCGTCCACCAGCAGGCGCGTCGACGGCGCCTCGGCCAGGCCGAGCGTCTCGGCGCCGCGCAGCTTGCGGGCCAGCGCCACGAGACGCCGCGCGACGCCCGCGTCCACGCCGGTCTCACCGACGAGCACGCGCTCCTCGACCTCGGGGGGCGGCCAGTGCATCGCCAACGTCACGAACCGCTGGCGCGTGGACGGGCGCAGCTCCTTGAGCCCGCGCTGGTAGCCGGGGTTGTACGACACGACGAGCTGGAACCCCGGCGCGGCCTGGACCTCCTCGTCCAGCCGGTCGAGGAACACGCGCCGGCGGTGGTCGGTGAGCGGGTGCAGCGCGACGATCACGTCCGGGCGTGCCTCGGCGATCTCGTCGACGTACAGGATCGCGCCGGTGCGCATCGCGCGCGTGACCGGCCCGTCCTGCCACACCGTGTCGCCGCCCTTCACAAGCCACCGCCCGAGCAGGTCGGCCGCGCTGGTGTCGTCGTGGCAGGCCACGGTGACGACGGGCCGGCCGAGCTTGGCCGCGACGTGTTCGACCAGCCGGGACTTGCCGCACCCCGTCGGCCCCTTGAGCAGGACCGGCAGGTTCTGGCGCCAGGCGTGGGTCAGGACCTCGATCTCGTCGCCGACCGGGTGGTACCACGGCAGGGAGGTGCCCTGGAGAGAGACCGTGGGCTGCACGGGGGGCCTCACTTGGTCGCCGGCGCTGCGGCGGGGGAGATCGGCGCGGCCGAGGCGACCCGCAAGCCGAACGGCACGCCGTACTGGGCGAAGTTCCACACGAACATCGTGATGCCCGCGGTGAACAACGTCGCCGCGAGGGTCAGCGCCAGGAAGTGCACCTGCACGGCGTCCTGCACGTCGAGGAAGTCCATGCCGATGCGGCGCTCGAGGTACACCTGCGTCACGCCGGCCACCGCGAATGCGCCGGTCATACACACCATGCCGACGTTGGAGGTCCAGAACGCCGTCTCGGGCAGCCAGCCCGTGTAGGCCTTGCGCCCGGTGATCTCGGGCAGGGCGTAGCTGATCATGCCGAACACGAGCATCGCGTAGGCCCCCCAGAACGCCAGGTGGCCGTGCATGGCGGTCACGAGCGTGCCGTGGGTCCACAGGTTCACCGACGGCAGGGTGTGGGCGAAGCCCAACGCGCCGGCGCCGACGAAGCTCAGCACGCCGCAGCCGACCGACCAGAACAGCGCGACGCGGTTCGGGTGCCGCCGCTCGCCCCGCCGGGCCATGCTGACGGTGTACAGCGCCATCCCGAGGAACGCGAGGGGCTCGAGGGCCGAGAACGCGCCGCCGACGGCGAGCCAGTACTCGGGCGCCCCGATGAAGTAGTAGTGGTGCCCCGTCCCGAGGATGCCGCTCAGGAAAGTGAGGCCGACGATGACGTACAGCCACTTCTCGATGACCTCGCGGTCCACGCCGGACAGCTTGATCAGCAGGTACGACAGGATCGCGCCCATGATCAGCTCCCACACGCCCTCCACCCACAGGTGCACCACCCACCACCGGAAGTAGGAGTCGAGCACCTGCGAGTCGAACGTGATCATGCCGGGCAGGTACAGGAGCGCGGCCGAGACGAGCCCGACGAGCAGCGTGACAGCGGTGGTCGTGTACCGGCGCCCGTTCCACAGCGTCATGCCGATGTTCAGCAGGAACGCGAGCACGTTCAGCACGACGAGGTAGTCGAGCGGGCGCGGGATCTCGAGGAACTTGCGCCCCTCCCACCAGTTGAAGTGGAACCCGATCACGGCGACGACGCCGACCAGCACGAGGCTCGCCCACTGGGCCCACGCGAGCGGCAGGCTCCACAGCTCGTGTTCGGTCTCGTCGGGCACGATGTAGTACGCCGAGCCCATGAAGCCCGACAGCAGCCACACGACGAGCAGGTTGGTGTGCGTGGCGCGGGCGGCGTTGAACGGGATCCAGTCGTGCAAGCCGTCGTAGCCCATGTGGGCGAACGCCATCACGAAGCCGTACACGATCTGCAGCGACAGCAGGAGCAGCGAGGTGGCGAAGAAGGTCCAGGCGACCTGCCAGGAGCGGTACTTCAGGGTGTGCATGGGGGGTCTCCGGGCCTAGCGGGCGAGCAGGAAGGTGGTGAGGCTGTCGAGATCGGCCTCGGTCAGCGGCAGCTTCGGCATGGC
>JBEBJC010001309.1:0-2158 GCA_040080105.1 Myxococcota bacterium | reverse complement strand
GGATCTGCGAGGTGCCCTCGTAGATCTGGAAGATCTTGCTGTCCCGCAGCAGCTTCTCGACCGGGTACTCGGTGTTGAACCCGTACCCGCCGAACACCTGCACCGCGTCGGAGGCGATCCGGTGGGCGGAGTCGGCGGCGAACGCCTTCGCCATCGAGGCGTTCATCGTGTTGCGCTCGCCCGAGTCCCTCATCCACGCGGCCTTCCACACCAGCAGCCGCGCCGCTTCGATGTCGCGCGCCATCTCCGCGATGTTGAACGCGAGGGCCTGGTGCGCGGCGAGGGGCTTGCCCATCGTCTTGCGCTCGGTCGCGTACTTCATCGCGTGCTCGAACGCGGCCCGGGCGAGGCCGACCGCAGCCGCAGCCACCAGCGGGCGGGTGTGGTCGAACGCGCCCATCGCGAGCATCCAGCCGCGGCCGACCTGCCCGATCACGTTCTCCTCCGGGACCTCCACGTCGGTGAACGTGATGCCGCGGGTGTCGGAGCACCGCTGGCCGAGGTTGATCTCCTTCTTGCCGACCTCCACGCCCTTCCAGGCGCGCTCGACCAAGAACGCGGTCATGCCCTTGTAGCCGGCCTCGCGGTCGGTGTAGGCGACCACGAAGTACCAGTCCGCGACCCCGGCGTTGGTGATCCACATCTTGGTGCCGTTGAGGATGTACTTGTCGCCCTTCTTCACCGCGGTGCTGCGGATCGCCGCCACGTCGGACCCCGCGCCGGGCTCGGTCACCGCGTACGCGGCCATCTTGACCTCACGGGTCATCGGCGCGACGTACTTCTCCAGGATCGCCGGACTGCCCCCCGCGATCACCGGCTCGAGCGCGAGCCCGTTCGCCTCGATCGCGGTGCCGATCCCGGTGCAGCCCCACGCGAACTCCTCCGAGATCAGCGCGCCGTCCATGCAGCCGAGGCCGAGCCCGCCGAGGCTCTCGGGGATGTGGGTGTTCATCAACCCGATCTCGTGGGCCTTCCGGATCACGTCCCACGGGAACTCCATGGTCCGGTCGTGGTGCTCCGACACCGGTCGGATCTCGCGCGCGGAGAAGTCGTGTGCCAGATCGCGCAGCGCCTGCTGCTGCTCGGACAAGTTGAACCCGATCATGCTCGCTCCCGTTCGAAGGCCGGAAGCGCCCGGCTAACCCGCCGGGTTACCAGCTGCCGCCGGAGGCGAGGATGTGGACGTTGTTCGCGGTCGCTCACGCTGCACCCGTCGGGTTCTGGCACCCCGACGACCTGGCGCCGCTGTCCGCGGTGTTCGTGGCGTCGTCGGAGCGCCTGCAGGGGCCGTTCGAGCAGCGATCGAGCGACGCCGACCGGCTCGCCGCCGCCTTGAACCAGTACCGCGAGGCGCTCGATCTGCTGGGGGAGCGAGCCCCGGCGGCGGAGCGCGCGCGGCTCGAGGCGCTCGAGAAGGAGTACAACCGCCAGCACGCGGTGCTGCAGCAGTTCGCCGACCAGCTCGTGTCCGACTACGACGCAGCGTTCACCGGGGCAGTCGAGCGGGCTGCGAGCTCGAAGGGCGAGGTGGTCCAGTGCGCCGCCACGGTCCGCTCCGGCCCCGCGCTGCCGGGGATGCCGTCGCGCGCCCAGTCGAACCCGGACTGCCCGGGCGCGAACTTGAACGCGGCGATCGCCGCGGTGGTGGACGCCGACGCCGGGCTGAAGGCCGCGCTCGACGAGATCTTGTCTCGACCGTGGCCGGAGATCGGCCTCGAGTCGGCGGCCCAGGCCCCGATCGGCGGCCAGGAGCGGTGGATGGCGGTGCGCGATCTGATGGTGGCCGGCGCCCGCGAACGGCTGCAGCAGATCGTCGCGGCAGACGACGAGGCGCGCGACGCGATCGAGGCGGCGATCGAGGAGGGCTCCACCCTGGAGCAGCTCACCGCGCTCGAGCCCGCGGCGAAGAAGATCGAGGGCGACACCGCGGCGAAGCGCGCGAGCCTGGCCGGTCCGCTGCTCGAGTTGGTCGAGGCCCGGATCGCGAAGAAATGGAAGGGCGAGGTCGCCCCCGGGTGGTGCGCGAACCCCGAGCCGCTCGGGGGGTGCACCGGGGCCGACGAGTCGCGGGCCCTGGTGGCGCGGCTCGTCGAAGATCCGAAGATCGCGAAGGCGTTCGCGCGGTAGGGGTATCGTGGAGCATGTGGTCGTTGTTGGT